>JBCBHR010000011.1:0-13075 GCA_038525365.1 Pseudomonadota bacterium
TCAGCCATTGCTTACGCAAGTTCTTTGAAGGCCGAGGCGAACCGAACCATGCGATCCATCGTTATCCATGAAGCCAAAGACCTGCGCATCGAAGAGCAGGCGGTTGAGACACCGGGGGAGGGCCAAGTGCTCGTTCGGCTCGCCACCGGCGGCATCTGCGGTTCCGATCTGCACTACTATAATCATGGCGGTTTTGGTGCCATTCGGTTGCGCGAGCCCATGGTGCTTGGCCATGAGGTGTCGGGCATGGTCGAAGCGCTGGGTGACGGCGTGAGCAGCGTGCAGGTTGGCGATTTGGTGGCTGTTTCGCCGTCACGGCCCTGCGGCAAATGCCAATATTGCAAGGAAGGCCTGTTCAATCACTGCATGAACATGCGCTTTTACGGGTCGGCCATGCCGTTTCCTCATATACAGGGCGCATTTCGCGAAATGCTGGTTGCCGACGCGTCCCAATGTGTCGTCGCCGAAGGGCTGACCGCCGGTGAAGCAGCGATGGCTGAACCGCTGTCGGTATGCCTTCATGCCGCGCGTCGGGCCGGGGATATTCAGGGCAAGCGGGTGCTGGTGACCGGTTCTGGCCCAATTGGCACATTGTGCGTCCTGGCCGCGCGTGACGCTGGTGCGTCCGAAATTGTGGTCACTGATTTGGCCGATGAGCCGCTTGCATTCGCATCAGCCGTCGGTGCCGACCGCGTGATCAATGTGGCGAATGACGGCGCTGCCCTCGATGCATATGCCGAGGGAAAAGGCACGTTTGATGCGCTTTTCGAATGCTCCGGCGCAGCGCCCGCTCTGCGGTCAGGCATCGCTGCCATGCGGCCGCGTGGCGTCATCGTTCAACTGGGTCTTGGCGGTGACATGGAATTGCCCATGATGCAGATCACGGCCAAGGAGCTCGATCTGCGCGGCTCATTTCGGTTCCATGAGGAGTTTGCCGATGCGGTGGCCAAGATGCAATCGGGTGCGATCAATGTGAAGCCGCTGATCTCACACAGCTTTGACCTTGCCGATGCCGTGGAAGCTTTTGAGACGGCGGGTGATCGGCTCAAATCCATGAAAGCGCAAATTGTGTTTCACGCCTGATCGGGTTCCGGTTTTGGAGCGCCGATCATTTCCAGCCAAAGGTAATAGGCGGCATGATCATATTCCCCGCCATCCTTTCGGTCGACGAAGTCAGTGTAAGCCGTGGTGACCGTATCGGAAAGCGGGAGGTTCAGGCCTGCTCCTTGCTTGACGGTGAGCGCATTTCGCAGGTCTTTTAGCTGCGACCAACTCTTGCCGCCCGGCTCAAAGTCACGCGCGCACATGCGTTGGCCGTGCAACTCCATGATCCGGCTTTCGGCAAACCCGCCGCGCAGCGCCTCGCGCACCTTTGATGGGTGACAGCCTGCGCTTTCGGCCAATTTGAACGCCTCGGCCACGGCGCCGATTGTGGTAGCGACGATCAGTTGATTGGCGAGTTTTACCGTCTGCCCCGCGCCGGACGGGCCGACATGGGTTACGCGGCCCATCGCCTCAAATGCCGGTCGCGCGCGCTCAACCGCGTCCGCTTTACCGCCCGCCATGATCGCGAGTGTTGCCGCTTCCGCGCCAGCCACGCCGCCGGAAACGGGCGCGTCCAGATAGTCAATGCCGCGCGCCTCTGCGATGGCGGCAAGGCGACGATCTCGATCCGGTTCCACGGATCCCATATTGGCGATTACGGCGCCGGGCGATGTGGCCGCGATGACGCCGTCGCCAATGAGCACGTTTTCCGTAATCGGCCCATCGGCGAGCATGGCGATGATGAGGTCTGCATCTGCGGCCACTCCAGCTGGCGTTTGCGCAACTGACGCAATGTCGGCCACGGCGTTGGCATTGTCTGGAGAGCGGTTCCAGACCGCAATATCATGGCCCGCCGCCGCAAGATTGCGGATCATGGGTCGGCCCATCAGGCCGGCGCCGAGGAAGCCGATTTTCATGCAAATGGCTCCGCACCAATTGCCGCCAACATGGCGTTGGCAACGGCAATATCCTGATCGCCACTGCCCGAGCCAACCCCCACACCACCAAGGCATTGTCCATCGACGATGATTGGCAAACCGCCGGGCAACCCGGTGACATTGCCTTCCGTTGCCGCGCCTATGGCCGGTCGCACGGCGTCGGGAATGTTTGTGGATGCGCCGCGGATGGACGCGGCGGTCAACGCCTTTGCACGCGCGCTTTTGCGGCTTAGGAACTTCGCACCTGACATGCGGATTTCGCCCAGAAGTTCACCGCTGACGTCCACGATCACAATGCACTGGGGTTGGCCCATATCTTCCGCCGCCGCGATGCCTGCAGTGAGCATCGCCATGGTGCCGGCATGTGTCAGTGACGCGGTCTCCTCAAAAAAGCCCATCGTGCCTCTTCCGATTGTTTCAGAATTGATGTTATCGATAACATAACAGTGGGAAGCCGTGATGTCATTCTTTGAAGTGCATGATCCGATCTTTGCAACGTACGTTCTGGGCAACGCGCCCGTCAAACAATTGGCGACCGGCTTTGATTGGGTCGAGGGGCCGGTCTGGTTTGGCGATGCAAACTGTCTGTTGTTCTCCGACATCCCCAGCAATCGGATCATGCGTTGGTCGCCGGACACCTGCATCAGCACCTATCGTCAGCCGTCGAATTTCTCCAACGGGCATACCCGCGACCGTGAGGGCCGGCTGGTCTCCTGCGAGCATCTGGGCCGCCGCGTCACACGGACTGAACATGACGGCACGATCACCGTGATCGCCGATCAGTTCGACGGAAAACCCTTGAACTCGCCCAATGACGTGATCGTCAAGTCGGATGGCTCGATCTGGTTTTCCGATCCGCACTACGGGATCATGATGGACTATGAGGGTTCGAAATCCGAGCAGGAAAACGCCTGCTTGGTCTATCGCGCTGATCCAGATGCGGGCGCGCTGGAGCCAATGGTGACCGACCTGCATTGCCCGAACGGTCTGGCGTTTTCGCCCGATGAAGCCACGCTCTATGTCGCCGATACGGGCCGTATGTTCGGCACTGATCCCCAGCAGCTCTACGCCTACGACATGGGTTCAGACGGGCGCCCATCGAATGGTTCGGCGTTCTTCAAGGTTGATGCGGGCATTTCCGACGGTTTCCGCCTCGATGGCGACGGCAACATCTGGTCGTCGGCGGGTGACGGGGTGCACTGTATTTCACCGGACGGGCGGCTGCTCGGTAAGATTTTGGTGCCGGAGGTGGTATCGAATGTGTGTTTTGGCGGTCGCGCTAAACACCAGCTCTTCATCACGGCGAGCACGAGTATATATACCATCCATCTCAACAGGCGGGGCGTGCAGACGCCCTGATTGCACACACACATGACGACGCATCACGGATTGGTGGGGCTTGGCACAATGGGAGCCGCGCTCGCACTCAACATCGCCGACAATGGTTTTGATATCGCGGTCTACAACCGCACGGCTTCACGCACGCAGGGCTTTTTGGATGAGGCCGGTGATCTTCGTTCCCGTCTGACTGGTTGCGATAGTCTCCGGGCGCTGGTCGCGGCCATCACGCCACCGCGCACGATCATCCTCATGGTGCCTGCGGGGGATGTCGTCGATGACATGATCGCGCAAATCGGGCCGCTGCTTTCGGCGGGCGATACGCTTGTTGATGCGGGCAACGCCAATTTTCATGACACCAACCGCCGCGCCAAGCAGGCCGAGGATGCGCTTTGGGATTTCATCGGGCTTGGGGTTTCCGGCGGCGAAGATGGTGCACGCAACGGGCCGTCCATGATGGCTGGATGCGCGCCGAAGGTCTTTGGCCGCGCGCAAGCCATGTTGCAGGCGATTGCCGCAAAACATGCCGATGGAACACGGTGTGTCGCGCTTATGGGCGCCGGTGGTGCAGGGCATTTCGTCAAAATGGTCCACAACGGCATCGAGTATGCCGACATGCAGATGATCGCCGAGATGTACGGCCTGATGCGCGATGGACATGGCATGGCGGCCCCGGCCATCGGTGACGTCTTCTCACGTTTCAATGATGGCTTGCTGCGATCCTATCTCATCGAGATTTCGGCTGCTGTTGCGAAAGCGGATGACGATGACACCGGCAAGCCGATGCTGGATGTTATCCTCGACGCGGCAGGCCAAAAGGGGACGGGCCGCTGGACCGCCATCGAAGCGCAGCACGTTGCCATTGCCATTCCCGTCATTGAAGCTGCCGTGACGGCGCGCAATTTGTCAGCGCAAGTGTCGACCCGCGCGGCGATGCAGGCACGGTTTGGTGTCGGGCCGATGCAAATCCAGGAACCGCTGGCCGAAACTCAGCTTGAAGGCGCGCTGATCGCGGGCAAGATCATCTGTTATGCGCAGGGCTTTTCCATGCTTTCCGCCTCCGACGCGCAATATGGCTGGACGCTACCCCTTCCGGAAATCGCCCGCGTCTGGCGCGAAGGCTGTATCATTCGCTCTGCGATGCTGGATGACATGGCGACCGCGTTGGAAGAAGGCGGTACGCAGAACCTCATCCTCGCGCCGTATTTCGCCGAACTCGTTGAAAAGAACGTGCCGACTTTGCGCAAGGTTGTCGAACAGGCGGTGTCTCATGGAATTTCTGTACCGGCCCTTTCATCTGCGCTTTCCTGGTTCGACATGATCCGCACCGCGCGAGGGACGGCGAACATGATCCAGGGCCAGCGCGACTATTTTGGTGCGCACGGGTTCAAGCGTCTCGATAAGGACGGGGACTTCAACGGCCCCTGGTCGGCTTAGTCTGGAGTTGCGGCTACGGCGTCTTCAACTTGGAGCGCGGTGATCGCGATGGCGGCGATGATGTCATCGACACAACACCCGCGAGACAAATCATTGGCTGGTTTTGCGAGCCCCTGAAGGATCGGTCCCACCGCGCGCAACCCGCCAATGCGCTCCGCGATCTTGTAGCCGATGTTGCCAGCCGCCAGATCTGGAAAAACGAAAACATCCGGCCGTCGGTCCAGCGTGCTGTTGGGCGCTTTTTTTGCGCGTACCGTATCGTCAAATGCGGTATCGAACTGAAACTCACCGTCTATTTGTAAATGCGGCGCATGGGTACGCGCCATGGCAACGGCTTCGCGCACGGTCGCGAGCGCGGGGTGTTCGGCAGAGCCTGCCGTCGAAAATGACAGAAACGCGACCTGTGGAGTGACGTCCAGAAGTGCGCTTGCCGTGTTGGCGGCCGAGATGCCGATTTCTGCCAGTTGCGCTGCGTCCGGTGCGACGACCAATCCGCAATCGGAAAAAATCACCGCGCTGTCCATGGTCGGATGGTAGGCTGGCGGGACCATAAGGAAGAAGCTGGACACGGTGTTAACGCCCTGCGCCCGGCCGATGAGTTGCAGGGCGGTGCGTACGATATGGGCTGTTGTGTTGACCGCACCGCCCACTGTCCCGCCCGCCATGCCGAGCCGGACGCGCATCGCTGCCTGCATCACGGGATCGGCGATTTGGCGACGCGCCTCTTGGGCGGTCATGCCTCTGTGGGCGCGCAGGTCATGAAGCGCGTTTGTGAGCGCGTCGAAGTCGGCATTGTCGGACGCATCCACCACTGTTGGCCGAGCGCCTTCTGTAGCCTCCGCGGCAATCACCGATTGGATGGCTTGCGCGTTTCCGATCAGTGTGATGTCGGCGAGGCAGGTCGCGGCAGCTTGGATGCCAGCGCGCTGGACACGCGGGTCATCGCCTTCCGGCAGGATAATGTGCCGCTTGGCGTCGCGCGCCCGGCTGAAAATGCTTTCCATGACTTGCGTTGGCATCGGCTCGCCTCAGCTCAGCTAAGCGTCAAGATGATGGCGAGGATGAAGATGCCGATCACCAGCGTTTCGGCGACCAGCAATCCAATTGCGGGGCCGCCGACCTTCAGCATCTTGGCGATTGAGGTCTTGATCCCAACCGCCGCGATTGCGGTCAGCAGGGCCCAGCGGGAGACGTCTATGGAGATGTTGATCAGGGCTTCTGGGATGAGGTGCAGCGAGTTTAGCGTCGCCAAGACGAGGAAGACGATAACGAAGCCCGGCAGCAGAGGAGGGCGTTTGCCGCCTGTTTCGGTCTCCGCGACCATGCGTCGGATCATGAGGCTTGCGACAAGGACGACGGGCGCCAGCATGGTAACCCGAAAGAGTTTGACGACGGTCGCCGCTTCGCCCGCATCATTGGATATGGAAAAGCCCGCGCCAACCACCTGCGCAACATCGTGGATCGTGCCGCCAAGGAAAATGCCCGCCTGCCGGTCGTCCATGCCGAGCCAGCCTGTGATGATCGGGTAAATCACCATCGCGATGGTGGAGAGTACGGTTACGCCCAGCACAGTGAAGCTCAGATCGCGATCGTCGTTTTCGCGTTTGGGCAGGATGGCGCTGATGGCCATGGCTGCTGATGCGCCGCAAATCGCCACCGATCCGCTGGTCAGGAGTGCGAAATGCCAGTCGAACTTGGTGAAGCGGCTGACCGCGAGGCCAAACAGTATGGTGATGATCACGCCGAGCGCAACGAACCCGATCATGGTCCAACCAAGGGTGGACAGAAGCTCAACTGAGATGCGTGCGCCAAGAAGTGCGACGCCGATGCGCAGCACAGTTCTCGCCGTGAAGGCGATGCCGGCACTTGTCTTTGTGCCTTCCTTGGACAGGAAGTTGAACGCCATGCCCAGCAGCAGCGCCATCAAGAGGGCAGGTGCGCCGTAGTGCTCCGACAGAAATTGCGCCGTCATCGCCACGATGACCGAGATCGCAAAGCCGGGCGCCAGCGTTGTCGCTTGGGACTGCAATTGGGTGACGGAGATGCCGGTCATGGACTTGCCAGATTGGTCAGGGGGCGTTCAGTAAAAGTCGACGACGACGACGCTCGCCCACAAAAAGGACCGGCGCGGACTTGCCGCGCCGGTGACCAATCACGTCAGGCCGCTGCCTGTTGTGGCCGCATGTCGTCGGGTGAAATGCCCGCAACCGAGACCGGCTTTTTCATCGCATCGCGGCGGAATGGCTCGCCGAGCTCTTGGTTGAGGACGCACTCGATGAAGACGGTTTCGTTGTCTTCCATCTGTGCGCGGACGGCTTCCGTCATCGCGTCACGCAGTTCGCCTTGCGTTGTCACCTTGATGCCGCGCAGGCCGCAGGCGTCGGCGATTTTTGCGTATTCAACGCCAAGGTTCAGTTCGGTTCCGACGAAGTTGTCTTCGAACCACAGTGTCGTGTTCCGCTTTTCAGCGCCCCACTGATAGTTGCGGAAGATAACCATTGTGATTGGCGGCCAGTCGTTGCGGCCAACGGCTGTCATCTCGTTCATCGAGATGCCAAATGCGCCGTCGCCTGCAAAGCCGATGACCGGAACATCCGGGTTGCCGATCTTGGCTCCGCAGATCGCCGGGAAGCCGTAGCCACATGGGCCAAACAGGCCGGGCGACAGATATTTGCGGCCCTGCTCAAACTGCGGGTAGGCGTTGCCGATGGCGCAGTTGTTGCCGATGTCCGATGAGATGATTGCCTCGCGTGGAAGGGTTTCCTGAATTACGCGCCAGGCCATGCGCGGTGACATGCGTTCCGGCTCACGGCCGCGGGCGCGCTCGTTCCAGTTGGTGCCCGGATCATCGTCCTCGTGGTCCATGGAGGAGAGCGTCTGAAGCCAAGCTGACTTGGTCGTCGAAATCATGTCTTCGCGCTCTTTGGAGCGATTGTCCGAGACGAGTTCAGTCAGCTTTTCAGCCACCAGTCGCGCATCCCCTTGGATGCCAACCGCGACAGGCTTGGTCAGGCCGATACGGTCGGCGTTGATGTCAACCTGGATGAGTTTTGCATCCTTTGGCCAGTAGTCGATGCCATAGCCCGGCAGTGTGGAAAACGGGTTCAAGCGTGTCCCGAGCGCGAGCACGACGTCCGCCTTTGAAATCAATTCCATCGCCGCTTTTGAACCGTTGTAGCCGAGCGGGCCGACGGACAGCGGATGGGAGCCGGGGAAGGCGTCATTGTGCTGATAGTTGCAGCAGACAGGCGCGGAAAGCTTTTCGGCAAGACGCGCAGATTCTTCAATGCCGCCAGCCAAAACAACGCCAGCGCCGTTGAGCATGACCGGGAATTTTGCGTTGGAAAGCAGTTCGGCGGCGGCTTCGAGACCAGCTTCTCCACCGGCACTTGGTGCAAATTCGACAACTTGCGGCAGCTCGATGTCGACGACTTGCGTCCAGTAGTCGCGGGGCAGGTTGATCTGCGCCGGGCCGGAGCGGCGCCATGCGTTCATGATCACGCGGTTGAGCACTTCGGCAATGCGTGTGGGATCGCGCACTTCTTCCTGATAGCAGACCATGTCTTCGAACAGTTTCATTTGTTCGATTTCCTGGAAGCCGCCTTGACCGATGGTTTTGTTGGCCGCTTGCGGTGTGACCAGCAGAAGCGGTGTGTGGTTCCAGTAAGCCGTTTTCACCGGCGTCACGAAATTGGTGATGCCCGGGCCGTTTTGCGCGACCATCATCGACATCTTGCCGGTGGAGCGCGTGAAGCCATCGGCCATCATGCCGGCATTGCACTCATGTGCGCAGTCCCAGAACTTGATGCCAGCCTGTGGAAACAGGTCTGATATGGGCATCATCGCAGACCCGATAATGCCAAAAGCATGCTCAATGCCGTGCATTTGGAGCACTTTTACAAAAGCTTCTTCAGTTGTCATCTTGGTCATTGGAAACCCTCCCTAGGTTTGATGTTCTGATTTCATGGGCAGGCGTTTTGCAATAGGACCAGATGAATAAGGACTATCAGTCCACCGTTCGCTGCGACTGAATTGCCTTTGCAAACGGGACTTTTCCGACGCAAAAGCCCGGCGAATGGGGAGGGTTCAATGACTGATTTCAAGGCTGTGGTTTTCGATTGGGCGGGGACCCTGGTGGACTTTGGCTCCATCGCGCCGGTGGAAGGTTTTCGCCGCGCATTTGGCCAGTTTGGAGTGGATGCCACCCCTGCGGAAACACGCGGGCCGATGGGCCTCGGCAAGCATGATCATATCCGCCAGATGTTGGCGATGCCGCGTTTGAGCGCGCAATGGCTTGCCGCCAATGGTGGTCGCGCGCCGAGCGATAACGATGTGGAACGCATCTACCAACAGTTTGAGGAACAGATCGTAGACGCCGTTGCTGATCGGGCGACACCGATCCCCGGTGCTGCCGAGACGCTGGCAGCATTGCGGGCGCGGGGGATCAAAATCGGCTCAACGACGGGCTATCCGCGCGCCATCATGAACCGATTGCACCCGGTGGCCTCGCGCCATGGCGTGGACCCGGATGCGATTGTCTGCGTGGACGAAGTGCCCGAGGGCCGTCCAGCGCCTTTTGCCATGTACAAATGTTTCATCGAACTTGGCGTTTATCCCCCATCGTCGGTGGTCAAAGTTGACGACACAGCGCCGGGCATTGCCGAGGGGCTCGCTGCCGGGTGCAGGACCATTGGCATCGCGCTTTCCGGCAACGAAGTGGGCCTGTCGGAGGAAGACATTGCGGTCGCCGATCCCGGCGTTGTCTCCAAGGCGGCGGAAAAGGCGCGGGATAAGTTGTCGGCTGCCGGTGCCGATATCGTCATCGATACAGTCGCTGAATTGCCGGAAGCCTTGGCTCGCTTATAATTATGGGCCGCGCAGCGCGCAGCCCATCTGTTGAGTCTTGGCGGCTCGTTATCCGCGACCTTTCCACGGCACCAGATACTTCTCAGCCATACGCATCAGCACGTCGATGCCGTAGCCGATAATGCCGATCAGGATGATGCCCAGTATCACGATGTCGGTGAGCTGGAATTTCGATGCGTTGACGATCATCATGCCCGCACCCTTTTCAGCGGCGACGAGTTCTGCGGCAACGACGGTTCCCCAGCAGACACCCATGGCGACCCGCGCGCCGGTGAATATCTCCGGCAGTGAATTGGGGATAATGACGTGGCGCAGGATCTGCCATTTCGAGGCGCCGAGCGAATAGGCGGCGTGGATCTTCGATATGCGCACGCCCGACACTCCCGCGCGGGCGGCAATCGTCATGATCCACAATGCGGCAAGGAACAGAAGGATGATTTTACCCTCCTCACCAATGCCAAACCAGATGATGACCAGCGGAATGAGAGCAAGCGGCGGAACGGGGCGCATGAACTCCACGATTGGATCAAACCAGCCGCGGAACCAGTTGGAAAGGCCCATGGCGTAGCCGAGCGGAATACCGACGATGCTGCCGAGCACAAAGCCCGCGATGACGCGCCAAAGCGATGAGCCGAGGTGTTCCAAGAGCGAGAAATTCTTGTAGCCTACCGACGCGATTTCGATCAGGCGCTGCACCACGGATTCAGGTGCCGGAAGCCAAATTGGCTCCATCTGCCAGCCCGCATTCGGCTTGATGTTGAGCGAGCCTTTGTCCGTCATCGAGACGACGCCATTGGCGAAGCGAACGGTCTCGCCGGGGGCAATCGGGTTGCCGTCGATGGCAATGATCGAAAACCCATCCTGGTCGGACCCGTCATCATTGTTCTGGGCGCGCAGCAGTTTTGAGCGCCACGCGGAAATGGTCAAAGCGTCGTCGGCTGCAAAGCCGGACTGGTTTGCGTCAACCTCAGGCGTCGGCTGGTCGTCACCGACCTTGAAGACGCGCACCTGCACCGTTGCGTCATCGGTCTCGCCGGACGCGTTTTGCGCCGTGTAGGTGAAGCTTGTGTCGCCAACGAAAGGCCCCGGTGCGTGGACCGGCGTGATCACTGATCCGGTGAATGCGCCCCAGATGGCAAAGAGCGCGACGATGGACACGATGGATGCAAAGCGGCTTGGTTCAACCGCGCTTTCATCGCCGAAGGTGACCGTTTTGAGGCTGGTGAAGTCGTGGTTCTCGCGGCGCTTTTCCCAGGCCTGATAAGCAACGAATGCGCCAACGAAAATAATCAGATAAATCAGGAATACAGTCATGCGCTTTCCTCCTGACGGCCCATAATCTCTTCTTCCATGTCCCAAATCATGGAGAGGATTTCCTCGCGCCGTTCGCCGAACTCAGGCTGTTTTTTGACGTCGCGCAGATCGTGGTTCACACCCATATCGGCAAACGGAAGGCGGTATTCCTTGTGGATGCGGCCCGGTCGTGGCGCCATGACGAGCAGGCGCTCACCAAGCAGCAATGCCTCTTCCACCGAGTGGGTGATGAGAATGATCGTCTTGCCGGTCTCTTTCCAAAGCTTGAGTACAAGGCCCTGCATCTTCTCGCGGGTCAACGCATCGAGCGCGCCGAGCGGCTCATCCATCAAGATGACGTCTGGATCATTGGCGAGGCAGCGGGCCAGGGCCACGCGCTGCTGCATGCCGCCCGACAATTCGTAGATCATCTTGTTGGCGAAATCCTGCAGGCCAACGGTTGCCAGCAGCGATTTGACCGTTTCTGCGGTCTTCTCGCGCGGCGCACCTGCCATGTCAGGGCCGAAGGAAATGTTTTTGGCGACGCTCATCCATTCAAACAGCGCGCCCTGCTGAAACACCATGCCGCGCTCGGAATCGGGTCCCTTCACGTTGTGGCCGTTCAGCACGATCTGGCCTTCGGTCGGTGCCAGAAAGCCCGCGACGATGTTGAGCAAAGTGGTCTTGCCGCAGCCCGATGGCCCAAGGACGGAGAGCAGCTCGCCTTTTTTGAGGTCAAGGGACACGTTTTTCAGCGCTTGCACGGACCCGCCTTGCGGCAGGTCGAAGCGCATGGAGATGTCATTGATATTCAGGTCGCCCATGGAATTCCCGATCGCGCGCGTGCGCCTGTGATGCAGATACAAAAAAAGGCCGGTGCTTTGTTTGGCACCGGCCTTCGTTCTGGTTTGGCTTACATGCCCTTGGCGGACATCAGCGCGCTTTTTTCAACCGCGCCTTCGTATGTGGCTCGCGAAGACGGGATGTTGCCCTGATCCACGAAGAAGTCGCCGACTTCTTTAAGGAAGGTCTGGGTGCCGCCACCGAGCCATGAGTCTGACAGCTGTGTGTCCACGTCCGGGAACGCGAAGCCAGCCATTGTGGCTTTCGTGTCGTCGACGCTCATGCCAGCGTCTTGCGCGATCACTTCCAGCATTTCGTCAGCTTTTGCGCCGCCAGCATTCCACTGTGCGTTCATGTCGGCTGTCACCTTCAGGAACTTGGCGAGCAGGTCGCTGTTTTCAGCAGCAAAGTCTGCAGGTACGGATGTGACATCATAGACGGAGATGCCGATTTCGGCTTTCTCGTCGCCAGTCAGGAGCACATTGCCGTGTTCCTTCATGCGACGCAGCGCGCCGCCCCAGCCACAAACCATATCGAGATTGCCTTGCGCAAACGCCGCAGCGCCATCCGGTGGAGCCATGTCAACGATTTCCATGGAGGCTGTGTCGATGCCGAAATGCTCCATCTGCTTCAGGAAGCCGTAGTGAGCCGCTGTTCCGATTGGTACGCCGACTTTCTTGCCCGCAAGTTCAGCAACGCTGTCCTTGTCGATTTCGAGTTCGGCTTTGACGACACAGTTGTCATTTTCATTGTAGACAACGGCAACGTCGGCGATCTGGAGGTCTTGGCCTGCAGATGTCGCAACAACGAATGGCGGCACGCCTTGGCTGACGGAGATCTGAATGTCGCCGGACGCCATGGCAGCGGACATTGCTGTGCCTGCATCGAATGACTTCCAGTTGACTTTAACGCCGAGTTCCTCGTCATAGATGCCGTTGACTTTCGCGTACTGGAACGGCATCGGCCACTCCAAGAAATAAGCCACGGTGATTTCGTCCATCGCCTGCGCTGCAGTGTTTGCAGTCATCAGGGCTGCCGTGGCCATAAGCGCGGTCAGCATTTTCTTCATTACAGTACTCCCATGTGTTTACTGCGTTTTCGGTTCGCCAGACGACTGAGAAGCACGCTGGACCACCGGGTGTACGAACTCAGTAAATTCGCCACGTTGAGATGACCATAGTGCCAGAAACGGCGCAAGGCTGAATCCAATCGGCCCGTCGTGGCGCTATACTCGTGAGGCATCTGGCCCTATTGCCTTGCAGGCAACGAGCAGATTGTCTGTCATCGAAGCCCTGCGCTGGGAGGATGGCCCTATG
>JBCBHR010000012.1:0-12903 GCA_038525365.1 Pseudomonadota bacterium
GTTTATGTCCTTATATGATTGAGGATGAAACGATGACCCTTCAAAATCCACTCGCCGATTTGATCGCGGAAAAAGGTGTGCTTCTCGCTGATGGGGCGACGGGGACCACGCTTTTTGAGATGGGGCTGGAGTCCGGCGATTCACCGGAGTTCTGGAATACGGAACAACCGGAAAAGATCACGAAGCTTCATCAAGACTTCGTCGATGCCGGCGCCGACATTATCCTCACAAACTCCTTTGGTGGATCTCGTCACCGCTTGAAACTTCATAATGCCCAAGACCGTGTGTACGAACTGAACAAGGCCGGAGCCGAGATCGCACGCGCGGTCGCCGATGAGGCGGAGCGAAAGGTCATCGTCGCCGGCTCAGTTGGCCCAACCGGCGAACTGTTCGTGCCCCTCGGTGAACTCACCTATGAGGAAGCTGTCTTCGCGTTTCGCGAGCAAATCGCTGGCCTGCGCGATGGCAGTGCCGACGTGGTCTGGATTGAGACGATGAGTGCGCCTGAAGAAATGCGTGCTGCAGCCGAGGCATCTGCCGCCGAGGGCATGCCCTATGTCTGCACGGCATCGTTCGACACTGCAGGCAAATCGATGATGGGACTTCACCCCAAGGACATCGGCGAGGTTTTCGCCACGGTAACGCAAGCGCCGGAAGCCATAGGCGCGAATTGCGGTGTTGGTGCGTCGGACATTTTGTCTTCTCTGATCGACATGCGCCACGGCGCACCAGGCGCAAAGCTCGTCGTAAAAGGTAATTGCGGAATACCGGAGTTCCAGGGCGAGAAGGTGGTTTACTCCGGCAACCCAGAACTCATGGCTGACTATACGCGGCTAGCGATTGACGCCGGTGCGACAATCATCGGTGGCTGCTGCGGCACGTCATGCGACCATCTGAAAGCCATGCGCAGTGCACTCGACACGCACCAAAAGGGTGCGTTCCCGACCCGCGAAATGATCTGCGAACAGATTGGCCCGATGGTCAATTCAATCGCCAGCAACGACAATGGCGCACCCAAACGCGAACGCCGAGGCCGCCGCCGCGCCTAATGCGCGGTCAATCTCCGACCTTCCAAACCTCGCCGTGGATCAGCCTGGCCATCTTTCGCATTGTGCCTGTCTCCCTGGCTTGAGCGGGAGCACTTCATGTGAAGGCGTCGGGCATCGCTTCTTTCTTGCGTGCAACGAAATCCTGCAGTGCTTCATCGATGCCGGGATCAATTTGGGGCGCTTCGTATCTCTCCAGCCATGAGCGGGCCAGCAAATTGGCGCGTTCAACCGCCGACTTGCTGCCCTCGGTGGACCATTGTTCATAGGAATTGTTGTCCGCGATGGACGACCGATAGAACGCTGACTGGAAATTGGCCTGCGTGTGGGCGCAGCCAAGATAGTGCGATCCGGGCCCGACCTCGGCGATCGCGTCCATTGCCTGACCGTCCTTCGACAGGTCGATGCCCTGCGACTGCGTTTGCATCATGCCAAGCTGATCAACGTCGATCATGAACTTCTCATACGATGAGACCAGCCCACCCTCGAGCCAGCCGGCGGCATGGAGCGCGAAATTCGTCCCCGCCATCATGGTCATGTTCAGCGTATTGGCGCTCTCATGAGCGGCTTGCGCGTCGGGCAGCTTGGAGCCGCACAGCGACCCACCCGTCCGGAACGGCAGGCCGACCCGCCGCGCCAACTGCGCTGCGCCATACGACACAAGCGACGGCTCCGGCGTTCCAAATGTCGGCGCCCCGGACTGCATGGAGATCGAGGCGGCAAACGTCCCAAACAACACCGGCGCACCCGGGCGCACCAATTGCGTGAACGCGGCACCGGCCAACACTTCCGCTAAAACCTGTGTCAGCGTGCCCGCGACCGTCACCGGGCTCATCGCTCCAGCCAAAATGAACGGCGAAATGATGCAGGCCTGATTGTTGCGCGCGTAGACCTTTGCAGCACCCAGCATCGTGCCGTCGAACACCATTGGTGAGTTCGCGTTGATGAGATTGATGACGCAGCAATTGTTGTCAACAAACGCATCGCCGAACAAAAGCTTGGTCATCTCGACAGTGTCTTCGGCCCGGTCAGGCGCGGTGACAGCGCCCATATACGGTTTGTCCGAATAGCGCATGTGCGCATAGACCATGTCGAGATGCCGTTTGTTGACCGCGATATCGACGGGCTCGCAAACCGTGCCACCAGAATGGTGCATCGCTGGCGCCATATAGGCGAGTTTCACAAGGTTCTGAAAATCGTCAATCGTCGCGTATCGCCGCTCGCCATTGAGATCGCGCACAAAGGGCGGGCCGTAAACGGGCGCAAAGACCGTTGCATCGCCGCCGATCTGCACCGACCGCTCCGGATTGCGCGCGTGCTGGGTGAAGATGGTCGGAGCAGTCTTTAGGAGTTCCCGGCAAAGGCCCTTCGGAAACCTGACGCGCTCGCCTTTGACGTCGGCGCCTGCGTCTTTCCACATGGCGAGCGCCTCAGCGTCTTCACGAAATTCAATGCCGATCTCTTCAAGAACACGATCCGCATTCGCTTCAATGAGCGACAGGCCCTGCTGGTCCAGCACCTCATAGGTCGGCACTTTCCGGCGGATGTAGGTAAAGCTTTTGGTGGGAGCCGATGCCCCCCGCGCCGCGCGTCGCGCCGCGGCACCACCGGCATCACCGCGCGCGCGCCGTGTCTTGCGCGTTGACGTCGCGACTTCGTTGTCCTCGTTGGCGCTCGGTTGTTCCGTCACATCGCCGCCCATGCCCGTTTCCTCGCACATGATGTTTCTGTACCCATATCTGTGCTCCGATGGCCGTAGGTCCACCCGCGCATATGCGGCAGCGCATGACGGTGAGACGACACAGCCCCATCACTGAGCAATAATCAAAGCAGTGACATAAAGACATCTTTATTTCATTATGTCATCCTGCTACGTGTGCGGCGTGTCGCGTTCCGCGCATTGCAAGTCGCGCCCGATAACCGGGCGATGAAGTATCCGCGTGTAACGTCAATTCAGATATTGCCGGTTGGGAGACCGCTCATGTCCGACGAAGAAGAGATTATCCTGTCCGAATTGTCCGACGCGGACCTCGTCTTGCAAATGCACGACGACCTGTATGACGGGCTGAAGGAAGAGATCGCCGAGGGTACAAATATCCTCCTTGGTCGCGGATGGACGCCTTACGACGTGCTGACCAAGGCATTGGTCGAGGGCATGCGCATCGTGGGCGAAGATTTTCGTGATGGCATCCTGTTTGTGCCGGAAGTTCTCCTGTCGGCAAATGCGATGAAGGCAGGCATGGCCATTTTGCGCCCGCTGCTTGTGGAAACGGGCGCGCCGAAACTCGGCAAGATGGTGGTGGGCACCGTCAAGGGCGACATCCATGATATCGGCAAAAACCTCGTCGGCATGATGATGGAAGGCGCAGGCTTTGATGTCGTCGACCTCGGCATCAACACGCCGGTCGAGGAGTATATGGAAGCCATCGAGACGGAGAAGCCGGATATCCTCGGCATGTCCGCACTGCTCACGACCACCATGCCCTACATGAAGGTCGTCATCGACAAGCTCGTCGACAAGGGTATCCGCGAAGACTACATCGTCCTCGTCGGAGGCGCTCCGCTCAACGAGGAGTTTGGCAAAGCCATCGGCGCTGACGCCTACTGCCGGGATGCGGCCGTTGCAGTTGAGACCGCCAAGGAGCTCATGAAGCGCAAGCACAACCAGCTGGGTGCCGCAGCAACAGCGGCCGTCGCAGGTTAATCAGCGAGGCGCATCGATTATGTGTCACGCCACGTCACAAGCTTCGTCACGGCATAGTTGAACACGGCACTCATCAAAGCGCCTGCCAATCCAGCAAAGCCTGCAGACTCACTCCACGACAGCAGGGTTGTCGAGATGGAGAGGTTCGCGAGCGCACCGATTGAGCAGACCGCATAGAACGTCAAGAGACCCCAGGCGAATCGGGGCCCTTTCAACTTACGGTGCGCGTATGTCACCTCATTGTTGAAAGCGAAGTTGGTTGTCATGGCCAAGTAGGTTGCCACGATCTGCGCAGCAGCGAAGCCAACTCCTGCGGTGATCATCCCGTAAAGCGAGATCATGTGCACCAGCAAGCCGCTGGTGCCTACGAGCGCAAACAGCAGAAACCGCACGGGAACAAGGCCACCCGTGTAGCGCGAGACCAATAGCCCGAGGAACTGGATGGTGACCAGAAAACCGAGCTTGCTCTCACCCTCAATCCGCTCGCGAAACTGGAACGGGACTTCCTTGATCTTCAGCCTCTCACCCTGGCGGCTGACGATGTCGAACAGGATCTTGAACCCGTCTTTTGAAACTTCGCCCGCGATCTCGTCGGCAATATCGCGACGCATCATGAAAAAGCCGCTCATCGGGTCGGTTGTGTATTTGCCGGTGATGCGGTTGGCGAGCGCCGTCGCCATCTCGCTGCCCTTGGCTCGCGTGGATGCCGTGAAGCCTGACGTGTGATCGCCACCATCGACATAGCGCGAGCCGATAACAAGGTCGGCGCCTTGGCGGATTTCTTCCAGCATAACGGGAAGACGCGTTTCGTCATGCTGCATGTCGGCGTCCATAACGACCGTTACCGGCGCGTTGGCCGCCATCATGCCTTCGACACAGGCACCCGAAAGGCCACGCCGATTGACGCGACGGATACAGCGCACATGCGGATACCTCGCGACAAGCCCCCGCGTGACCTGGGCCGTGCCATCCGGACTGTCATCGTCGACGACGATTATTTCATGCACAACGCCCATCAGCGCGTCGCCGATCTTGTCGACGATCAGCGGGATGTTCTTTGCCTCATTGAATGCGGGCAGGATGACGCTGAGTTCTGGGGCTTGCATAGTGTCTATTTCCGGTCAGGCGCGGTATAGCGCAAGGCCGCTTTCAAAAGTGTTTCCGTGATGAACAATGCAAATTCAGAAAGGGTTAAACTGATCGCGTGCGGCATGCTGGCGCGCGAGGTGCTCGACCTCATCGCCATCAATCGCTGGGAACACGTCGATTTGCAGTGCCTTCCCGCCGAACTGCATCATCACCCTGATCGGATACCGGCAGCCGTTGAGCGCGCCATTGGCGATGCGCAGGCGCAAGGATTTGGAGAGATCGTCATCGGATACGCCGATTGCGGAACGGGCGGAGCGCTGGACGTTGTCTGCCAGCGCCGCAACGTACGACGATTGGAGGGGCCGCACTGCTTTGCGCTTTACCTTGGCCTCGATGCCTTCAATTCGCACTCCGAAAAAGATGCGTATATGACGACTTTCTTCATCACTGATTTCCTCGCCCGCCACCCGGAGACCTTCTTCTTCGAACCGCTTGGACTGGACCGCCATCCAGAATTGTCAGAAACGTATTTCGCCCATTACGAGCGCGCACTCTACATCGCGCAGACCGACGATCCAGACTTGACGAAGAGTGCGCAGGCGATTGCTGAAAGGTTAGGCCTTGCTTTCGAAAGGCAATTGACCGGCTATGGCGATCTCGGCAACCAGATGTTTCCCGGCTAGCAGCGGCGCTTCAAAACACCAAAGTCTGTAAAGGATTTGGTGCTAGCACCCTATATGCAATGAAACTGACGCAATCAGCGCCCATGGCCGTGTCGGGCGCAAGGCATGGGAAGGCAATGTTCCAAGACGTGGAAGGCAATTTCGTGGCACAAGAACAGGAGCACAGGGCAGCAAAGCCCCGTGCGCTTTCACAGGTGCTGTCCGAGCTTGCCCAAAGCCAGGAGGGCAATTCCGTTTCCGTCGCGTGCATTCGAGATGCATTGGCGGATCGGTCTTTTGCGACCATGCTCGCGCTGACATGCCTCTTCAATCTGCTTCCGTTTCCACCCGGCTCAACACTGGTTCTCGGCATTCCCATTGTCGTCGTCGCGGTTCAAATGGTGGCGGGGCGCGAAACCGTTTGGCTGCCGAAATTCTTTCTCAACATGTCTCTCTCGTCGAAGAGTTTCACAAAACTCACGACGGCAATCATCCCCAAATTGCGCCGTCTTGAGCGCATCGTTCGGCCACGCTATTGGCCGTTTGCGACGCGCAAATCCGCTGAACGCATCATCGGTATTTTCGCGCTGGTGTTTGGCGTGTTCGTGTTCATTCCGCTACCCTTTACAAACTGGCTGCCCGCGCTCGCAGGCGTTATATGTGCGCTTGCGCTTTCAGAGCGCGACGGCATTTGGTTATTGATTGGCATCGCCTTTGGGTTGATCTCCATGGCGATCATTGGCACCGGCTATTATATGAGCGGCGTCGCAATCAGCGGGCTGTTCTGACCGCCAAATTTAGAGCGGTGGTTTTTCTGGCAGGCATTCCAAATCCGCCAAACACCTGTCGCCCGCAGGCAAGCGGCTATGTCTTGTCGCGCCCAATGTCATGAATGGTTGGAGAGAAAAATGGCACAGTTGGTAACCGTGTTTTGGCGCGATATTCCGGCGCAAGTGATTGTGAAAGCAGGCCGTCGCAACGTCGCCAAACGCGAGCTTTCGATTCGGTTCACAGAGGCCATCGATATGTGCGCGATGCGCGTCGGGGCGCGCGACAGCGACGCTTACCTTGAGCAATGGCGCAAGGCCGATCCGGTTGACGTGGGCGACGACCTTGAAGCCGAAGCGACGAAGGCCGCCGCCGCGCTCGAAGAGACATACACCGATGATCGTTTGAAATTGCTCATCAAGTCCGAAGGCTATGAGGCAAAGGATGCCGCGTGACTGCTGAAACGCCCTTCATCGCGGCATCCATCGAAGTCAGCCCGAAACAGGCGGTCGAATCGCCTGACCTGCCCGGCCTGTTTCCGCTTGGCACGCGTGTCTACATCACAGATGTTGGAACCGACACGACCAAGACACTGGTCAAAGCGGCGCGACGTGTGCACGAACTTGGCTACGAACCTGTCCCGCATTTTGCATCGCGCCGCCTGACCACGCGCCAATCGCTTGAGGGCCGGATCAAGGCGATGACCCAGGAGGCGGGCGTTACAGATGTGCTGGTGATCGGCGGCGGTCTCGAGCGGCAGGCGGGCGAATTCTCATCCACGATGGAAGTGCTAGAAACCGGCTTCTTCGATGCAAATGGCATCAGACATATCGGCGTCGCCGGGCATCCCGAGGGATCACCGGATTTCAACGAAACGGTCGCAAACGAAGCGTTGCGCCTGAAAAAGGACTTCGGCGAACGCACAGGCGCGAAACTTCGCATCGTCACCCAGTTTGGCTTTGACGGTGAGCGCTTCGCTGTCTGGGCAAATGGCTTGCGGGACGCTGGCATTGATTTGCCGGTTCACTTGGGCGTGGCCGGTCCGGCAAAGATCACGACCCTTATTAAGTACGCCGCCATGTGCGGCGTCGGCAATTCCCTGAGCTTCTTTAAGAAAAACACGCGCTCCATCGCAGCGCTTGCCACCAGCCACTCGCCTGAGGGTGTTGTCGCGCCAATCGAAGCCGCATGGCGCAACAATCCAACCGGCGCGATCCGTCAGGTTCATGTTTTCCCGTTTGGCGGCATCAAAAAAGCCAGCGAGTGGCTTGTGCAACGGGGCAGTTGGAATATAAAGACATCTTTATATGCTGATGTAAAATCCAACTAGTGCAGTTGATCGCAAGGACACGTCTCCATGACACGCACCGTCGTCGCCTCCGCCACCAAGGAAATCGTGATTGGCTTCGACCAGCCCTTTTGCGTCATCGGAGAGCGGATCAATCCGACTGGCCGCAAAATCCTGAACGAAGAGCTGGAGCGCGGTGACTTCTCGCGGGTGCAAGCCGATGCGTTGGCTCAAGTTGAGGCCGGTGCAGGCATCTTGGACATCAATTCCGGCGCTGTTTTTTCCAACAAAATGGCCGAAGACCCGCGCTACGCCGACAACAATTTCGTCGAGCCGATGCTGATGCCGCAACTGATCGAAACTGTTCAGGCGGTCACCGACAGCCCTCTGTGCATCGACTCATCCGTGCCCGGCGCATTGGAAAACGGCCTGAAGGTCGCAAAGGGTCGGCCACTTTTGAATTCCGTTACAGGCGAAGAAGAACGGCTCGAAATCGTTCTGCCGCTCGTCAAAAAATACGATGTGGCGGTCGTGGCGATCTCCAACGACGACACCGGCATTTCCGAAGACCCGGACGTGCGGTTCGCAGTGGCCAAGAAGATCGTAGAACGCGCCGCCGACTTCGGTATTCCGGCCCATGACATTGTCGTTGACCCGCTGGTGATGCCGATCGGCGCGATGGGCTCTGCCGGTCAGCAGGTGTTCACGCTGGTGCGCCGTCTGCGCGAAGAACTCGGCGTCAACACCACCTGCGGCGCGTCCAACATCTCCTTTGGCCTGCCTAACCGCCACGGCATCAACAATGCATTCCTGCCCATGGCCTTTGAGGCGGGCATGACCAGCGCGATCATGAACCCAATCGCACTTCCCGTTGGCCCCAAAAAAATCGCCGAGAAAAAGGCCGCCATCGAAGCAGCAGGCATCATCCTGCCGTCTGATATTGATGACGAAGCATTCGTTACCCTCTTCGGAATGGGTTCGACAAAACCCCGCGCAGGCAAGGAGATGGAAGCCATCCGTGCCGCCAATTTCTTGATGAACCAGGATGAGGGCGGTGCCGAGTGGATAGCGTTTAACAAACCCGCGGTGTCAGCGGCAAACTCCAATGCCGAAGGCGGCGGTCGCCGCGCCGGTGGCCGCCGAGGTGGGCGCTCTGCGCGGCGGAGTTGACGCGGATTAATGTCGCGCCTTCTTTACTTTCTCTTAGCGATCTATTTGTCAGGGGCGGTGTTTCTTTTCAAGACCCTTACACTTGAGCTCATTCCGGATAAAGGCTGGGTCGCTAACCTTGGTATATCAGAAAATAAAACATTCGTGTTTTCAGGAAATGCTGCGCGTGCGCTGCTGTATGGGCATGTGGTGGTTATGTTAGCGGGTGCCTTTATAGTGTTTAGCGTGGTGCATAGAAAGCTCTGCCAAAGGCTTGGTCATAAATATCCTTTGCCGGTGATGTGGATCGCATCGTATTTGTTGATGTGTCTGGCCTTTTACGTTGCCCATGTTCCTTACCTAATCGCAAAGGCAGCTTACCAGTGACCGATCACACCCAAGCCTCGCCCAAAACAGTAAACCACCTCGTTATCTTCACCCCATCCGGCAAACGGGGCCGTTTCGAAACGGGCACGCCGATCCTCGAAGCCGCGCGTGAACTCGGCGTCTATGTCGAAAGTGTCTGCGGTGGCCGGGCGACATGCGGGCGCTGCCAAGTGGAGCCGCAGTTTGGCAACTTTGCCAAGCACGGCATCACCTCAGCGGCGGAACATATCTCCGAAACGGGAGCCAAAGAGGCGCGCTATGACGAAGTGCGCGGCCTGCCCGACACGCGGCGCCTCTCTTGCTCCGCCACGGTTCAAGGCGATCTCGTCATCGACATTCCAGCGGACGCCGCCGTCAACCGCCAAGTCGTGCGCAAGGATGCCGACACGAAAGTCTTTGAACGAAATCCAGCGCTTACGCTGTGTTATGTCGAAGTCGAGGAACCCGACATGCACAAGCCAACCGGCGATTTGGATCGTCTTATTGCAGCGCTGCGCGACCAATGGGGTTTCGAAGACGTCATCTGCGACACCCATCTCCTGCCGACACTGCAATCGAAATTGCGCAGAGGCGAATGGAAGGTCACCGCCGCGGTGCACCAACCGCGCATCGGCGGCCCGGCGACCGTCGCCGCCGTTTATCCCGATTTGAAAAACGAAGCCTATGGCATCGCCTGCGACATCGGCTCCACGACCATAGCGCTGCACCTCGTCTCGCTGTTGTCAGGGATGACTGTGGCATCGTCAGGCGCGTCAAACCCGCAGATTCGGTTCGGCGAAGACCTGATGAGCCGCGTTTCCTACGTGATGATGAACCCCGATGGCCGCGAGGCGATGACGCAGGCCGTGCGCGACACGCTCAACGAACTCATCGAAGACGTGGCCACGCAGGCCGAAATCGACAAGGCCGATATTCTTGACACGGTCTTTGTCGGCAATCCGATCATGCATCACCTGTTCCTGGGCATCGACCCAACCGAACTCGGCGGCGCGCCATTTGCGCTGGCGGTCAGTGATGCAGTTGAAATGCGCGCGCGTGACAATGGCCTCGACCTAGCTCCCGGCGCGCGCATGTATGTGCTTCCTTGCATTGCGGGTCATGTGGGCGCGGATGCCGCCGCCGCCACATTGTCAGAGGGACCACATCGGGGCGAAGACATCATGCTGATGGTCGATGTCGGCACCAATGCTGAAATCGTGCTTGGCAATACGCAAAAGACCGTCGCCGCGTCGTCACCCACCGGCCCCGCCTTTGAGGGCGCGGAGATTTCATCGGGTCAGCGCGCAGCCCCCGGCGCCATCGAACGCGTGCGCATCAATCCGGCAACGCTCGAACCGCGGTTTCGCGTCATCGGTGTCGAGCCGTGGTCTGACGAACCGGGCTTCGAAGCCGCCGCAAATGACATTGGCATCACCGGCATTTGCGGGTCCGGCATCATCGAAGTCGTCGCTGAAATGTTTTTGGCCGGCATCGCATCCGAAGACGGCGTCATCGACGGAACCTTGGCGTCGAAATCCAAGCGCATCATCGAAAATGGCCGGACGTTCTCTTACGTCGTGCACGAAGGCGCGCAGAAGATCACCGTCACGCAAAACGACATCCGCGCCATCCAATTGGCCAAGGCGGCGTTGTATGCGGGCATCAAGCTCCTGATGGACCGGCAGGGCATTGAGCGCGTTGATGCGATCCGTTTTGCAGGTGCATTCGGCACCTTCATCGATCCCAAATACGCCATGGTCCTCGGTCTCATACCCGACTGCGACCTGACCAACGTCAAAGCGGTCGGCAACGCGGCTGGAACGGGCGCGCGCATGGCACTCATCAATCGCGACTTCCGCCGCGAGATCG
Organism: Pseudomonadota bacterium; assembly: GCA_038525365.1. Lineage (GTDB taxonomy): Bacteria > Pseudomonadota > Alphaproteobacteria > Rhizobiales > Rhizobiaceae > JBCBDX01. Next base: position 10,942 of record JBCBHR010000012.1, read on the forward strand.
AGGCGACGGTCCGCAACATTGAGAAAATCGAAACCGCGCTTGAGCCCGAATTCCAGACCCATTTCGTGCACGCCATGGCGATGCCGAACAAGGTCGATGCCTTCCCGCAGCTGGCCGAAGTTGTCGCGCTACCGACCAAAAAGCCGACCGCCGCCAATGATGAAAACGGCCACCCGCCGCGACGGCGCCGATCCGGCGGGCGACGCGGACGGACCTAGCGTGCTCTGCGCCGCATTTCCTCTAGCGCAAGCGTCGCATTGACGATGAGCGGTGCGCTCAACGCAGAGACGAGGTCCTCGCGCTCCAACCCGTAATCGCGCAATTGGGCGTCATCCAAATTCGTGAGACGCCAAAGCTTGTGGCGGCGCACCAACTCTGCGCCAACCAAACGCACGATCTCAAAAAACAGCGTACCAAGCGGCAAATGCGCTCCGCCAACACGGTTTTGAGTCGGCAGCTTGATCGTCGGAAAGTCTTGGGCAGACATGGCGGCAACCTCGGTTCTGGGTTTCGATGGGTTGAAGATGCCGGTGATTTCCTGTTCATTCAAACGAAACGTCGATAATCATAAGTTTAGAAATTCGAAATCATGCAAATCGAACTCAGTCTGCTTCGGGCCTTTGTTGCCATCGCCGACAATGGCAATTTTGTCACCGCCGCCGAGCGGGTCGGCAAAAGCCCATCGTCGATCACCATGCAGATCAAACGGCTGGAAGACGTCATCGGCGAACCGCTCTTTCAGCGTGATGCGCGATCGACACATCTGACACGCGCAGGCGAAAAGCTAATGCCCTATGCACGGCGCATACTGGCCGCCGAAAATGAGATCGCGTCGGCGTTTCAACCGGAGAGCATTGAAGGTGATGTGCAGCTCGGTGTCCCCGACGATGTGATTGAACGGTTTCCCATGCCAATGTTGCGTCTTTTTCGCGATGCGCACCCAAATGTGACACTCACAGTCAACGTCGATCACACCCCAGCCCTTTTGAGAAAAGTCGATGACGGCGAACTCGATCTGGCCGTCATCACCCATGCCAGATCAATTCCCGGCGTCTCACAATGCGAACGCATTTTGGTCGAAGCCGAGGTTTGGGCAACCAACCGCACTGGCATCGCCTTCGAACGCACACCGCTGCCCGTCGCGTTATGGGAAGAAGGCTGGGCCTGGTATCAGGATGCAATCGACATCCTCAACGGTTCGGGCATGGACTATGAGATCGTTCTCCAGTGCGAAAATATCAGCGGACGACGCGCGGCGATCCTCGCGGACTTGGCGGTTGGGCCGCTGCCAGTTTCGCATATGGGCGACGATCTTATCCCCGCCCCAAACATGGAACACCTCCCGCCACTGCCTGACTATGGCCTTGGCTTGAAGTTACCCCAGCGCCCAAACGCGGCAGTCGCGACATTGGCCGAACACATAAGACAACACTACAGCCGAAGTTCCCTTACGCGATCTTGAATTGCGTCAACGTTCGGCGCACGTGAGAAGCATGCTCGACACGAACGAAACACCCGACCAGACCGTTGCAAGGCTCATCGAAGCCCAGCGCGAAGGAAACACAAGCTTTTCCGATGCCGCTCTGCGCAAAGACCGGCTCGACCGCACAATCGACCTCCTGCGCCAAAACGCAGACGCGATCTGCGACGCGGTGAGCGCCGACTTCGGCCACCGACCCGCTGGCATCACGAAGCTGGCGGGAATTGGGCAGTCGATTGCCGCGCTCAAACACAATAGACGCCACATCGACGGCTGGATGAAGCCGGAACCCGTGAAGACCGAAGCGATGCTGGCGATCATTGGCGCACGCTCGAAAATCATCCGACAGCCCAAAGGCGTTATCGGCAACATCGTACCGTGGAATTATCCGGTGTTCCTTACCTTCACCCCTCTGGCAGGCATGCTTGGCGCTGGCAATACCGTGGTCATAAAGCCGTCGGAGCACACCCCGGCCTATGCTG
>JBCBHR010000013.1:0-12733 GCA_038525365.1 Pseudomonadota bacterium
CTCTCAAAGCCGTCATAGTCAAAGGTTTCCGGCGCGCCTTTGCGGGCTAAGAGTTGGAGCGCTTGGAGGCGGGAATTGTCCAGATGAAACCCGTCCATCGGCACCACCGCAGACGATACGCCGTCGGTTGCGTTGAGGTGATCGTTCAGCGCTTTGGACAGCGTTGATTTGCCCGCAGCGGGCGCTCCCGCAATGGCCACCAAGGTGCGGCTTCTGCCGTCGTGAGCGCCTAAGATGTGCGCGGCGATTTGATCGAGATCGAACTTCGTCACGGCTTATACAAAATGGACGTTGTTTGCCGCAGCTGTCGCATGGAGGAACGGCAGGCCCTTGTTGATCACATCGGCGGGCTGCGTCTCCACCGGCTTCCAAATGGCGAGCGCGGAGGCGATGGCGGGGTGCACATGGTTCATGCTTTCCAGCGTCAACGTCCCGTCAAACCCGATTGCCGCCAATGCGGAGAACGCGGCGTTCCAGTCCACGCAGCCACTGCCCGGTGCAGCACGGTTGGATTCAGACAGATGCACATAACCGAGAAAGGGGCCGCAATCGCGAAAGCCGGTTTCCATCGAGCGCTCCTCGATGTTCATGTGATAGGTGTCCATGTGGATGAAGACATTGTCCATGCCGACGGCTTCGCAATAGGCGCGTCCGTCGGCACCGGTGTTCATGATGTGCGTTTCATAGCGGTTGCAAGGTTCAATGCCGAGTTTCAGGCCGTGCGCCCTGGCAGCCTTGGCGGCGCGTTCGATAAAGCGGGTTGTGCCATCAAATTCGGCTTGCGTTCGCGGTGCCCCAGAGATTTTCCCGATGGTGGAGTAGGTGACGCCGGACAGGCTGGCGGACCCGAGCCGCGCTGCCACGTCAAATGCCGGCTCCAGGAATGCAAGACCGGCGTCCGGGTCAGCGATCACGTCGATGTCGCTTGGAAGGCCAAGCGAACAGACGGGCTCAATGGCTGCCGATTGCAGAAATGTGCGCGTTGGCGCGATGTCGATCTCGGCGGGATCGAGCAGCGGTATTTCCAGCACGCGAACCTTGTGTTCGGCGAGCCTGGGGAGGAGCCTTTCGAAGGCCGAAACATCCCATTTCGGCGCGGCGGCAAAGGTGTGCAGTCCGAGTTTTGCCATATGGTCTTCCTACCCTTGCGCCTCGTGGGCGGCGGCCTGCGCGATGTCGCCGCCACCGCCGACGATGGCCGACACAATCTCAGGCATTGACGTTTTTGCGGTCACCAGATCGGCGGCCGCTTCGCCCTGCCGCAAAACGACGATGCGATCCGTGACGGAGAGCACATCGTTCAGGCGGTGGGAAATCAGGATCACGCCGATGCCCTGCGATTTCAGCTGCCGGATGAGGTCGAGCACGCTTTGCACTTCGCGCACCGCAAGCGCCGCCGTCGGCTCGTCCATGATCACGATTTTCGGGTTGAAGGTCAGCGCGCGGGCGATGGCGACCGATTGCTGCTGACCACCGGAAAATGAACCCACGGGCCGGTTGATGGCTGGCAGCTTTGCGCCGAGGCGATCGATCATCGCCTGCGCCTCCTGCTTCATCCGCTTGCGGTCCACCAGTTTAAGGCCAAGCACGGAGCGTGTCGGCTCACGGCCAAGGAAGATGTTCGAGGCGACGTCCTGCTGCTTCGCGAGCGCCAGATCCTGATAAATCATCTCGATGCCGCGCGCGCGGCGTGCGCCGGGTGGCAGGTCAAGAACCGGTTCGCCTTCCAGTGTGATCGAACCGGCATCGGCTTGGTAGATGCCGGTCACGATCTTCATCAAGGTCGATTTGCCAGCGCCATTGTCACCGATCAGGCCGACCACCTCACCGGCGCCGACGGTCAGATCAACGCCGTGGAGAACGCTGACCGCGCCGAAGCTTTTGCGGATGCCGGAGACTTCCAAAAGGCTCATACCTTGGTCTCCTGACGCTGCTGGTACTGGTCGATGAAGACGGCAAGCACTAGCACCGCGCCGATGGCCATCTGCTGGTAATAGCTTTGCACTGCGAGCAGGTTCAGCCCGTTTTGCAGGACGCCCATGATCAATGCGCCGATCATCGTGCCAAGGATAGAGCCGCGTCCGCCAAAGAGGTTCGTGCCGCCGATGATCGCGGCCGTGATGGCCGTCAGCTCATAGGTGATGCCAGCGGTCGGATCGCCGGAATTGATGCGGGTGGCAAACAACAGCCCGGCCAATCCGGCCAATGCGCCAGACAGCGTATACAGCGTCAGGCGATGGAACTCGACGTCGATCCCCGAGGTGCGCGCGGCGTTTTCGTTGTCGCCAATGGCCAAGGTGTGGCGGCCATAGCGGGTATAGGCCAAGACGACATGCATGATCACGGCGACCACGATGAAGATGATGACAGGCATTGGAACGCCGAACGGGCGGCCCTGACCGAGATACAGCATCCATTCAGGCAGGCCGTAAATCACGCGACCATCGGACAGCACCAGCGCTAGACCACGGGCAATGCCCAGCATGCCGAGTGTGACGATGAAGGCGGGCACGAAACCCCGGGTGATGACAAACCCGTTGACCAAACCCGCCAGTGCGCCTGCGCCAATGGTTGCGAGGATGGCGATGGGCGTCGGCATGCCCAAATTGACCGCGACGGCTGCCCCAACGACGCCGGACAGGCCCATGACCGAGCCAAGCGACAGATCAAGGCCGCCTGAGCTCAAAACGAATGTGGCTGCGATCGCCAACACCCCAATCGTCGAGGTGGCGAGCAGGATGTTCATGAAGTTGCTCACCGACAGGAAGAACGGTGACAGGACGGACATCAGCGCCGCCAGTGCCACAAGAACAATGATGCTCTCCAGTCGGATGTGCAGTTGGTCGATCGATTTTTCTTGCAATCGAGACCATGCACCGGGTGCGCGTTCGGTGTCGGTTGACATTATCGGCGGGCTTTTTTGCTGGTGGGAAACAGGATGCATGGAAGCCCCGACCACGAGGGCCGGAACTTCCACGCTGGGAGATATTACTTGACGAATTCAAGCAATGGCTCGGTTCCGGCGTCGATGACCTCCTTGGTCAGGACGAGTGTCGGAACGATCACTTGCTTTTCAACGTCCTTGCCTTCGGCTGCCATCTTCACATTTTCCAGCGCCTGTTTGCCGACGAGGAAGGGCAATTGCGCGACAGACGCTGTCAGGCGACCGGCATTGATGGACTTGACGGCATCGGAGTTGCCGTCAACGCCGATGATGGTGATGTCACCGCCCTTGCCAGCGGCAAACACACTCTCGACCGCACCAAGCGCCATGCCGTCATTGGCCGCAAAAATGCCCATCAGGTTTGGATTGCGGGTCAGGATATCGTTGGTGATGTTGGCCGCTTTGCCGCGATCCCAATCGCCGGGAAGCGATGCGACGATCTCAAGACCGGGTGCGAGCTCTGCCAAGCGGTCGGCAAAACCGGTTGCGCGCTTCTGGCCGGTGATATTGCCGGACAGACCTTCAATGACGAGCACCGGGCCTTCGGCATCGGCACCCAACTGGCTGACCATGAACTCCGCACCCTGCGCACCGGCTTTCACATTGTCGGAGCCGATGGAAAAGGTGATGTCGATGTTTTCGGCCTCGAGGATTGCGGGGTCGAGGTTGCCGTCAAGATCGACGACCTTGATGCCGCTCTCCTGCGCCTTTTTCAGGCATGGCAGCAGATTGGTGGAGTTGATGGCAGCCGTGATCATCGCGACCGGCTGGCGCTCCAGCATGGTGTTGCAGACGTTGAGTTGGCTTTCGGCAGCTTGGTCGCTTTCGACGGCTTGCAGAAAATACTTTACGCCAGCGCTCTTTGCGCCTTCTTCAACGCCTTCGCCCATCGCGCCCCAGAAGGGGTTGGACAGCGTTTTCATCAGGATGCCGTACTCTTCGGCCTGTGCCGGTGACGCCAGCGTTGCGGTTGCGATGGCAGCAAGGCCGACCGCACCAAACTTGAAGACTTTAGTCATGTGGTTTTCCTCCTCAGGTGTTTAGTCATTACCGATCCATCGAATGCCGAACGGTCCTCCTCGCGGCAGTCAATTGGGTCGATTCTCGAATACGCAGTTCGCACTGCTCCAGGTGCTGCACCGGGAAGGTGTCATTGACCTGATTTAACCGTGCTATCAGCGCTTGTACCGCCTGTTTCGCCATGCGTTCAACCGGCTGACAGACTGCCGTGATGGATGGCCAAGTGGTTTGCATCCAGTCGGCATCGTCAAATCCGACCAGCGACACCTGATCGGGAATGGCCCACCGGCGGCGCCGCAGTTCCGACAATACGATGAGCGTTGAATGCTGTGACAGCGAAAATATGGCGGTGGGCCGACGGGCTTCATCCAGTGCGTCGAAATAACGGCGCAACTCCGCGCGCTGATCTGTTGCGTCTTCCTGAAACAGGAGTTCGTCGCAATGGGCATCGACACCGCGTTCGCGCAGACGAGCTTGAAACCCTTCGGCGCGTGTTGTGATCGCCTGCGAGTTGGTGGTGGCGCAATGGACGAGAAGCCTTCGGTGTCCCTGGGCGACCAAGAAGTCGGCGACATCTGCGCTGGCCTTGTAGTTGTCGGCGGTCACCGTATCGAAGCGGGCGCTCGCTGACACGCGGTCGACGAACACCGAACTGATGCCGAGCGCATCCAAGCGATTTGCGCCTTGCCCCTTCTCGGAGCGCACTGGCACCACAATTGCACCTGCCACGCGCCAATCATGCATGCGCTGCACGACTTCGATCTCGCGTTCTTCGCATTCGCGCGATGTGGCAAAGATGACTTTATATCCAGCTTCTTCGGCAGCCTCTTCGATGCCGCTCAAAAGTGCGCCGAAAAACGAATTCTCAAGTTCCGGCACGATGGCGGCGATGAATTTCCGCTGACCTTGCCGAAGCTCAGAGGCAACAGGATCGGCGCGATAATCGAGCTTGGCAATCGCCGCACGGACACGGTCGACATTGGCCTGCTTGACGGTCGTGACCCCGTTGAGGATCTTTGACACCGTCGCAGCTGACACACCCGCATGGCGGGCCACATCGTGTATTGTCGAGCGCTTGTCTGCAGCCATCTGAAACGTCTCACCAATTACGGCTTCGCAAAGACGGTAAATCGGTTTATTTGTTTTGTAAATCGGTTCACTTTCGAAAAAGGAAGGTTTCATGAAGCCAATTGTGTTGTCGGCGCCTGCGCCACGAAGCCTCGATCTGATTTTCACCGCTGAGAAGCGTACAATGCTGCATGACCGCTATGAAATCGTCGAAACCACCGATGATGACATGGCCTTGTTGCCGGGCGGCACGCTTGGGGCTGCGCGGTATATTTTGGGCCAGCCGCCCATCTCCGAGGCGACGCTGGATCAGCTTAAGAACCTGAAGGCCGTGCTGAACGTTGAATCCAATCTGATCGACAACATGCCGTATCAGCGGGTTTTTGAGCGTGGCATCCATGTTTTGACGACCGGTGCTGTCTTTGCCGTGCCGGTGGCGGAGATGGGGCTCGGCCTCGCGCTTGATCTCGCCCGTGGGATTACGACGGCTGATCTGGATTTCCGCAGTGGGGCTGAAAAGTGGGGCGGCGATGGCAATGCCGACGCGCGGCTTTTGACGGGCGCGGATGTTGGCATCATTGGTTATGGGGACCTCGGACGCGCGCTACGCAAGGTGCTGACCGGGTTCAACTGCGCGATCAAGGTCCATGATCCCTGGCTTCCTCCTTCAATCCTGATGGAAGACGGTGTCGAACCGGCTGCCCTCGACGTGGTGATTTCGCAGTCGGATTTCATCTTCGTCGTTGCCGCTGTGACGTCAGAGAACCGGCATTTCCTTGGCGCGGAAGCGTTCGCAGCCATGCGGCGGAACGCGCGCTTCATCCTACTCTCGCGCGCCGAAGTGGTGGATTTTGAAGCGATGATGGATGCGGTGCGTGCGGGCAAGATCTACGCTGCCAGCGATGTCTTCCCACAAGAGCCGCTGCCGCTTGATCATCCGGTTCGCGACTTGCCGAATTTCATCCGATCTGCCCACCGAGCCGGCGCACTCGACATCGCATTCCAGCAGATGGGTGACATGGTGTTGGAGGACATGGCGCTGATGGACAATGACCTGCCGCCGATGCGTTGCAAACGTGCCGAACGTGAAACCGTCAGCCGGATGCGGTCAAAGCCGGTGACGCACAATTGAGGATACCCAACTGCTGACCATGTGGTTGCGTTGCTGGTAGGCATACTGGTCGTTGATGGCGAAGAACGTGCCGTGGACGCCCAACGGGCAGGCGTCGCACGTGCCGTTTGGCTTATGCGCGATGCCGCGTCCGCGTGCGGGCACGATGCTCGGGGCCACACCACGTTCCATTAATCCGGCCCCCATCTTTCCAAAGTGATAGCCCGCCGCTACATGTCAGGTGTTCCACAACGGGAATTGCCCCTTTGTTCATTCCGCTCCACGACAGCAACAATCTGAAGCACATCAAGCTGCAATATGTGACGCTTGGTCTGATCGCGGCGAACGTACTCGTGTTCCTTTTTGTAAATCTGGGATCGTCGCTCGATACGCTGGAGGCGGTGGTCGTTCAGCTCGGATACATCCCTGCGCTCGTCAATGATGTCAGTGAGCTGCCGGCGGAGATGGTGATCATCCCGGAAGAGTTCTCGCTTGTCACCTATGCGTTCCTGCACGCCGACATCATGCATCTTGGTGGGAACATGCTGTTTCTGTGGGTCTTCGGCGACAATGTTGAAGACGCGATGGGCCATGTGCGGTTTTTGATCTTCTACATCCTGTCTGCGATTGCCGGTGCCCTAGCGCATGGCCTGATGGACCCGGGTTCGACCGCACCGCTTATTGGCGCGTCGGGTGCGGTGGCGGGCATTGTCGGTGCTTACTTGATGTTGCATCCGAAGGTCCGCGTTTGGGTTTTGGTGCTGGGGCGCATTCCGCTGCCGCTGCCCGCGTGGATCCCGCTTGTGTTCTGGATCGGGTTTCAGGTCGTCATGTTGGTCGGTATGCTTGACGAGCAGGTGTCTTGGGCGGCGCATGTGGGTGGCTTTATCGCCGGTGTGATCCTGGTCCTATTCATGCGGCGCAGCGGCGTGCCACTGTTTGACCGGACAGTTGAAACGCCGGATGCGGTCGTGCGGTCCGTACCCACGATAAGCGCGCAAGCGGACGGTGGGGCGACGCCCGACACCGAACCGGAGCAAAAGCAGTGGGGCCGATAGGGACGAACTGACTTTTCTAACGTTGACGTAAACGTCAAAATATAGCAGGAAAAACGCCACGCCGCGGTCATGTTGACCTTTAATGTCGGCTGCCGGATATCGTTGGCCAATAAACTGCGCTGATGCGGGCGCAGGCTTGGGAGAGCAAGAATGAAAGTTTTGGTGCCAGTCAAACGCGTTGTCGATTACAACGTGAAAATCAGGGTCAAGCCGGACGGCTCCGGCGTTGAACTCGCCAATGTCAAAATGTCGATGAACCCGTTTGACGAGATCGCTGTTGAAGAAGCGATCCGCTTGAAAGAGGCGGGAAAGGTTACCGAAATCGTAGTCGTCTCCATCGGCCCGGCGCAGGCGCAGGAAACAATACGGACAGGTCTCGCCATGGGCGCCGACCGCGGCATACTCGTCAAGCATGACGATCTAGTTGAGCCGCTGGCGGTTGCCAAAATCCTCAAGGGCATTGTCGAAGCCGAAGAGCCGGGCCTGGTAGTCCTCGGCAAACAGGCGATTGATGACGATGCCAACCAGACCGGTCAGATGCTTTCGGCGCTGCTCGGCTGGAGCCAGGGCACATTTGCGTCCAACATTGATATTGAAGGCGACACGGCGAAGGTTACGCGCGAGATCGATGGCGGTCTTCAAACCATCGAGATTAAGATGCCCGCCATCGTGACCACAGACCTGCGCCTCAATGAGCCGCGCTACGCGTCACTGCCCAATATCATGAAGGCGAAGAAAAAGCCGATCGACGAAAAAGCACCGGCGGATTACGGCGTGGATGCCGCGCCGCGCTTGGCCATCGTCAACACCGAAGAGCCGGAAGGCCGCAAGGCTGGCGTCAAAGTCGGCTCGGTTGAAGAACTCGTATCCAAGCTTCGCGACGAAGCTGGCGTTATCTGAGAGATCGGGAGGAAAAGACCATGGCAACTCTGCTGATTGCTGAACACGACAATGCAACGCTTTCCGATCAGACCAACAAGGCACTGACGGCGGCAAAGGAAATCGGCGCTGAAGTTCATGTGCTCGTTGCGGGAAGCGGTGCCGGCGCGGTTGCGGAAGCGGCATCGAAGTTGGATGGCGTCGCCAAGGTGCTGCACGCTGATGACGCGTCGCTTTCGCAGCAACTCGCTGAGCCGATGGCCGCGTTGATCATCTCGATGGCCGATGCCTACGACACCATCATTGCGGCTGCGACGACCAACGGCAAAAACATCCTGCCGCGCGTGGCAGCGCTGCTCGACGTGATGCAATTGTCCGACATTGTTGAGGTCGTCGATGGCACGACGTTCAAGCGCCCGATCTATGCGGGCAACGCGATACAGACGGTCAAGTCGAACGACGCCAAACGCGTCATCACCGTGCGCACGGCATCATTTGCCGCGACAGGTGAGGGCGGTTCGGCCGCTGTTGACACTGTTGGCGCAGCCGCTGATCCAGGCCTGTCGTCTTATGTCTCAACCGAACTGTCCGGCGGCGATCGTCCGGAGCTGACGTCGGCGAAGGTGATCATCTCCGGTGGCCGTGCGCTTGGTTCTTCGGACAAGTTCGAAGAGGTGATCCTGCCGGTGGCGGACAAGCTTGGTGCGGCGGTTGGTGCTTCGCGTGCAGCCGTTGATGCCGGTTATGCACCCAACGATTGGCAGGTTGGCCAGACCGGTAAGATCGTTGCACCTGACCTTTATATTGCCGCAGGGATTTCCGGGGCGATCCAACACCTGGCTGGTATGAAGGATTCCAAGATTATCGTCGCCATCAACAAGGATGAGGACGCGCCGATCTTCCAAGTCGCCGATTATGGCCTGGTGGCGGATCTGTTCGACGTCCTCCCGGAGCTTGAAAAAGCGCTCTGATCGGGTGTTGTAGATTTGGATTGAGACCGCCATTGGGGTTTCGGTGGCGGTCTTCTTTTGGTGGCTCGCAACCAAAAGCCTCACTGCAAAAACACTTCATACCGAAGCGTGCGATGGGCGCGTTCCCGTTGCCTGCGCGTCGATGATATCCGGCCCTTTGGCCAGTAGTGGGTGATGTATCGCCGCTGGCCAGACTGCGCGACGGGCTTTGCTTTTGGCGGCTTGCGGTAGTCGACATCCATCAACGCGGGGACCAACTCGGCATGGTTGTCCGCTGGAGGGTTGCTTGTTGCGGTTGCTGTCCACTCGACCAGACGGACGCGGTGAAACCCGCCCTCATCGGGCAGTTCGCGTCCGTCAAACCAGAATGCCTGCCATCTTGTGGGATTGTCAGCGTTATCAACAATCGTGCCGGACGTTTCCCAATAGCGGTGATCGGGCTTGCATAGCGCCAACGCGTCGGCGCGCCCTGTCTGGCGGACGGCTCCGGAGGCCTTGGAGCAAATCGCCGAGGGGAACATAATCACGTGGTTAGACGCAGACCGGAAAGTATGAGACGTGCCAAGGTCCTCGCCGCATCCGGCGCTGTTTAAGTTTCTGATCCAAGGCCGGACATATCGGACGCGCCGTGTCACCGTCGACGCATAGACTTCGCCCTCAAACTCGACTTTGGCGTGCGTGACATATCGATTGGACACACCGCAAAACGGGTCGAAGCTGTCTGCCGGAGAACCTGCGTCGCCAAAAGTGCCCGACACACCGGCAAGACCGATGAGTATCACGATCGGCCAGATGCCCAAGCCGCGACCTGCCATGCGTTTGCCCCTGCGTTTTTGGGCTCAGACTGCCATTGGCGGGTTAATATCGATGAAATTCGATGGATGATGCTTGCTGCCTCGCCGCCGCACACCCAACCAGAACATCTTCCAATTGCTGCAGCGGCGGTTACGGTGCGCGAAACGGAGCCAAGCCCATGGCTATTTCTGCAGCGCATAGTCCAGGGTCGTCGCGAACGTTCTGTCCGCAGCAGCGCAGGCGGTTCGTTTTGGTTGCAGCGATCTTGGCCAGTTCCATGGCTTTTATCGACGGCTCGGTTGTTTCCATCGCGATGCCGTCGCTCATGGCGGATTTGGATGCGAGCCTCGGGCAGGCGATTTGGATCAACAATGCGTATATGTTGCCGCTGTCGGCGCTGATCCTGGTGGGCGGTGCACTCGGAGATGTTTATGGCCAGCGCATCAGCTTCATTGCCGGAATTGGCATTTTCGTCGCGGCGTCTGCTCTGTGCGCATTTGCGACCAATGCGGAGTTTTTGATCATCGCGCGGGCGCTTCAGGGCATTGGTGCGGCGGTTATGGTTCCAGGCAGTCTCGCAATCCTGGCCAAGGCATACCCGAAAGAAGAGCGCGGCGCAGCGATTGGGACTTGGGCCGCAGCGTCGGCCATTACCACGGCGCTGGGCCCGCTTATCGGTGGGTTCTTACTTCAAACTTTCGGGGATGCGGCATGGCGGCTGATCTTTGCCATCAACCTGCCGATTGGCGCGCTCGCGCTTTACCTGCTTTGGGCGATGGTGCCCGATGATGAGGCCGATGGCGGCAGGGTTCCGGATTGGATAGGTGCCGGGCTGGTGACGGTTTCGCTGCTGATTTTGGCTTATGGTCTGGCGGCACCGGAAGGTGGCGAACACACTGTGCCGAGCGTTGCGCAGATCCTGACGTATGCAGGTGCCGCCGCGATTGTTTTTGCTGGGTTCATTGTCTGGGAAATGCGGGCGAAAGCACCGATGGTGCCACTGGGCCTGTTTCGGTCTTCCACGTTTTCTGGCGCAAACATGCTGACGTTTAGTCTTTATTTCGGCCTGTCGGCGGTTTTGTTCTTCCTTCCGATCACAATGATTGACGCTTGGGACATCCCGCAGGGCCAAGTGGCGCTGGCGTTCCTGCCGATCTCGGCAGCCATCGGTTTGTTGTCGAGCTATGCGGGCAAGCTGTCGGATCGGCATGGGCCGGGGCCGATCATCGCGGCGGGATCATTGCTGGTCGGGGTCGCCTATGCGGGCATGGCGTTGCTGGCGCCGCTGCAATCGTTCTGGATTTCGGTTGTTCCATTCATGGTCTTGAGCGCCATTGGTATGGCGGGTGTCGTGTCGCCATTGTCGGCTGCCGTCATGATGGCGATTGATGATGCCAATACGGGCACAGCGTCGGGCGTCAACAATGCGGTGTCGCGGGTGGCAGGGCTTTTTGCCGTCGCGCTGATGGGTTTGCTGGCAGCGATTGTCTACAATGCAAGTGTTGGCATTGAGCCGGGCGACTACGGGCTGCGTGATCAAGCCGCGGATTTGGAAGCGCACGCCACTGCGATGACAAGCGCCTTTCAGGCGGTGGCCGGTGTGGCGGCCGCATTGTCGCTGATATCCGCAGTTGTTGCTTGGGTTACGATCCGCCGCCAAGGCGAGGCGTAAGTTCGCTGCTTACTGAAGCGCGGCGACTTCTTCGGTTGGTTGGTCGGCTCTCAGCAGCGCGTCGATCCGATCACGCTCCACCTTGAATGCGATCAGATCTTCACCGTTGAGATTGTCTGCATCTGGCAGGCGCACACGCATCGGGTCAACGCGCTTGCCGTTCACGCGCATTTCATAATGGAGGTGCGGACCGGTCGAGAGCCCGGTTGTGCCGATATAGCCGATCACCTGACCCTGGCGCACACGCGCACCGGGGCTGATGCCTTTGGCAAACCGCGTCTGGTGCGAATATGATGTCTCGTAGCCATTGGCGTGACGGATCACGCTTTGGCGGCCATAACCACCGGCCCAGCCGGCTTTTTCAACCGTGCCATTGCCCGGCGAGATGATTGGCGTTCCGTGGGGTGCAGACCAGTCCACGCCCCAATGCATTTTTGAGTAGCCAAGGATCGGGTGGCGGCGCATGCCGAAGCCGGACCGGAACTTGCCGTTTGGCACGGGGTTGCGCAGCAGGAACTGGCGGGCGCTGCGGCCCTCTTCATCATAATAATCGACCGAGCCGTTCGCTTTGCGGAACTTGTAAAAGCGGCTGGTCTGGCCGTTGAATGTGGCTTGCACATATAGGAGGTCGCGTTCAACGTTCTCGCTCACTTCGCCGTCTTCCGGGAGGGAGTAGAAAAGCTCCAAGCCATCATCGATGCGAATGCGTGAACGGAAGTCCACATCGGCGGCGACCATCTTCACAATCCGACTCGCAATCGACGTCGGAAGCTCATACGAGGCGATGGCCCTGTGGATAGCGTCATATGTGGACGGCAGGTTTGCTGACGAAATCTGCGGCTTTGGCGCGGCTTCCTCGTCCTTGTCGAGATTTGCCAAAATGCCCTGGTCCACCGGCTCAGGAGCGGGGACATATTGTTCGTCATCATCAAGCGCGATGGTGAGCACATGGTCCTTGCCACGGTACACAGAAGCGCGCTTGACCATCCAGCTTTCGGGTTCATCGGTGTTGATGAGGCCCAAGCGGATGATGTGCCCGGCGGCGAGGTTTGGTCCATTGAGCAGCGTGGCGATCGCTTCGCCCATGGTGTCCGCACCCTTGTGTGACACGGTCGCCATGGCATCGTCGATTGCCAGCGCCTGACGGGCTTCGATGATGTCTTCTTTATAGAGAAGACGGCGTGCGGCTTCGCCCGACTGCGAAACGGAGACATG
>JBCBHR010000014.1:0-12636 GCA_038525365.1 Pseudomonadota bacterium
AATATCGATAACACTGCCACGCGACCCGCCGCATAGGAAAGCCAGCAAAACACGCAAACTACGTTAGCGCTAACGTTTTGACTCAATGACGCATGAAAAAACGCCAACGCACTGGTAAGACTGTTAAAATCGAAGATGTCGCCCACGAGGCTGAAGTCTCAATCATGACCGTATCGCGTGCGCTGCGCGGCGTGGAAGGCGTATCGGAGATCAAACGCGCGCAGATTTTCGATATCGCCGAGAAGCTGCGCTACCAGCCCAATCTCAACGCGCGATCACTGGTCAACGTCCAGTCGAGCCTCATTGGCATCTCCTTTCCAACGCTTTTCAACGACGTCTTTGCCGAGATGCTCGACGGCATGCGCCCCACTTTGGAGAGCGCCGGGTTTACCACGATCGTCACGACGACGGAATATGACCGCGCCCGTGAGGTGGACTGGATCAACACTGTGCGTCCCTGGCGCCCGGCAGCGCTTGTGTTGACGGGCACCGATCACGACGAGCGCGTGCGCCGCGTCCTGCGCCGCGATCAGACGCCAACGTTAGAATTATGGGAGCACAGCGATGATCCCATCGACATCAGCGTGGGCATCAACCATTCGGACGCAGGTCGCGAAATCGCTGACGCCATGATTGCGCTAGGCTACATGCGACCAGCCTTTGTCGGCTTCGATCTGGGCCATGACCTGCGTGCCGAAAAACGCCTTTTGGGCATTCGCAGCGCATTTCTTGCGCAAGGGCTCGGCGATGTCCGCACCGCCCGGCATGGCACAATAGATGGATATCGCGCCGGTTATGATGGGATCAAAACGCTGGCCGCCGAGAAAGCGCCCATGCCGGATGTGGTCTTTTTCCTGTCAGACCACTTTGCATTCGCAGGCCTGATGGCCTGCATGGAGTTAGGTCTCAATGTGCCCAATGACATCGGGATCGTCGGCTTCAACAGCTTGTCAGTGAACAGCGTATTACCGCAACGATTGACCACCGTAAAAACACCGCGGCGCGAAATGGGCACGCTCGGCGCACGCGGCCTGATTGCGCGGATAAACGGCGTGCAAAACGATCTGTCGCACCGGCTGTCACCAGAGATAATCTACGGCGATACAACGCGCAAACCCGGGGGCAACGACATATGAGCCAGCAAGCAACCGCGCCGCGCATGGCCGATGTCGCACGCGCCGCCGGTGTCTCGACGATGACCGTATCGCGCGCTTTTCGCGCTGATGCTTCCGTCAGCGACAAGCGCCGCGACGAGATTTTGCGGATCGCCGAGGAAATGGGATACATCTTCGACCGCAGCGCATCGGAACTGCGCACGAAACGAACAGGTTTCGTCGCCGTCACCGTCCCATCGATCAACAACCCAAACTTCGCCGACAGTGTTCGCGGGCTCACCGACACGCTCGCGGAATGGGGTTTGGAAGTGCTGCTTGGCTACACCAACTACCGGATCGACCAGGAAGAACAGATGGTCAGGCAATTGCTCCGGCGCAAACCGGAAGCCCTTGTCGTCACCGGCAGCACGCACACCGGCGCCGCGCGTCAACGCCTCGCTCGGGCTCAAATCCCCATCATCGAATGCTGGGATGAACCTGCCGACCCCGTTGGCTATTCGGTTGGCTTCTCCAACCCCGATGTGGGCGCCATGATGGCCGAGCACCTGATTGGCAAAGGCTACCGCAAAATCGCATTCATCAGCGGCGATACCGACTTTGACACTCGAGGCGTCGCGCGCCGCAAGGGGTTCATGACGAAGCTCGCAGACGCCGGTCTTGACGCGACCCGGCTGATTACAGCGGGCTGGCCGCCGGTTGGCGCATCGCACGGCGCGGACGGCGCGCGTCAGATCATGAGGGACTATCCAGACACTGAGGCCGTGATGTGCGTTGCCGATGTGGCCGCGTTTGGAGCGCTGACCGAGTTTCAGCGCGTCGGCAAGTCAGTTCCGCATGACATCGCGGTGGCAGGCTTCGGCGCATTTGATGTAAGCGCATTCAGCATCCCGCCAATTACGACCATCGACCCCAACGCATATGAGATCGGTCGCGAGGCAGGGCTGCTGATCGGGTCACTCCTTCGCGGTGACGCTGACGTGCACCGACCGCCACACCGGGCCGTCGCCCCAATGCTTGTGGCGAGAGCGTCCACCTGACACGACAACATGCGTCCATGCCGCGCTGGCATTGGCATCCACGGCCATGTATCCCACATGAACTAAGCATTCGGGGAACCGTGGAAAGGTATATGATGATGCGCAGGAATTTCGTTTTGGCCACATTGGCCAGTGTCGCTATGGCAGTCATCGGTGCGACCAGCACCAGCCATGCGCAAGAGGTCACGCTGCGCCTTCACCAATTCCTGCCGCCAATCTCCACAATTCCCGCACAAGTCCTCAAACCGTGGGGCGAGCGGGTAACGGAAGCTTCAGATGGCCGTATCGCCATACAGCACTTTGACGCCATGGCGCTGGGTGGCCGCCCGCCGGAATTGATGGATCAGGCGCGCGATGGGGTCGTGGACATCACGATGACGCTTGTCGGTTATACGCCGGGCCGCTTCCCACGCACGGAGGTTTTTGAGCTCCCGTTCATGATGAATAACCCCATCGCAACATCGCTCGCGTTTTGGGAGATGGTGGAAAGCGATTTCCAGGCCAATGAGTACAAGGACGTCAAGATCCTGTCGGCATGGGTCCACGGCCCGGGTGCTATTCATTCAGCTGACCCCATCGAAAAACTCGAAGACCTGAAAGGGCGCACGGTTCGCGGCCCGACACGCGTGGTCACCAACATGCTGGAAGAGCTCGGCGCGACACCCGTCGGCATGCCCCTGCCCGCAATCCCCGAAAGCCTTTCAAAGGGCGTTATCAACGCAACTGTTGTGCCGTGGGAGGTCACCCCATCGATCCGGCTGACGGAGCTTTTGTCAAACCACACGGAGTTCACTGGCGAAAAATCGCTCTACACCGCGACCTTTGTGCTTGTCATGAACAAGGCAAGATACGACGCATTGCCCGATGATCTGAAGACGATCCTCGATGCCGAGGCGGGTGCAAAACTCTCCGAAGTTGCGTCCCAGATCATGTGGGATGCCGACGTGCCTGCCCGCCAGATCGCGGTCGATGCTGGCAACACGATCACGACGCTCGACGAGGCGGAAGTCGCACGCTGGGAGGCAGCGTCCCAGCCGGTTATCACAAACTGGATCGAAGAAATGTCCGGCAAGGGCATCGATGGCAAAGCGCTGATTGAGCGTGCCCGTGCGCTGATCAGCGAGAAAGCTGAAAGCAACTGACAAACACGCCTCACCTTGTGCGCCGCACTTCGCGCGTACTAGACACGAAGGCCATCCAGTTGCTTTTTCGTGCCAAGGTTTATCTGCGTGTACCGCGCTTTTGAAAGAACAGCCGACGCGCTCGCGGTGACGCTTGCCCTTCTGGGCGGCGTGATCCTCATCGGCATTATAGTGCTCACCTGCATCTCGATTGTCGGTCGAGCCTTCGTACCGCTCGACATCGGGATCGGGCCAATCCGCGGCATCTATGACATGTCAGAGATCGGCTTTGCCGTCGCCGTCTTCGCGTTCCTGCCCTACAGCCAAATGCAACAGGCCCATGCTCGCGTTGATCTTTTGAAGCCAGCGTTCGGCACATTGGCAAACCGCAGTCTTGAACTCGTCTTCAACCTCGGCATGCTCCTCATCGCGGCCATAGGCACTTGGCGCCTCTACCTGGGAATGGTCGACAAGATGCGGTTTGGTGAGACAACGCTGATCGCGCAAATTCCGGTATGGTACGGTTTTGCCGCCTGCCTGCCGGGAGCGCTCGGCTTCGTGTTCGTCGCGGCGTTTTGTGTGTCACGATCCACGCGTGCGCTGACAGCTCCTCGCGAAAAAGCGCATAGCCATGTCCAACATTGAACTGGCGCTTTGGTCTTTTCCGGTTCTGATCGCGCTGGTTTTGCTGCGCGCGCCCATCGCATTGGCCATGATTGCGGTGGGTGTCGGCGGTTCTTACCTCGTCACGGGCACACCACTGATGGTGCTCAACCAGCTCAAGACACTGACATTTGGCACGTTTTCCAACTACTCATTCTCGATCATCCCGCTGTTCCTGCTCATGGGACAATTCGCGACCATGTCAGGCATGTCGGCCTCACTGTTTCGCGCTGCGGCAAGCTTTCTTGGCCACCGGCGCGGCGGTGTTGCAATGTCAGCAGTCGCCGCCTGTGCTGGCTTTGGTGCCATATGCGGGTCATCGCTCGCCACGGCAGCCACCATGGGCCAAGTCGCCCTACCCGAGCTTCGCCGCTACGGATATCCGGGCTCGCTCGCCACAGGCGCATTGGCTGCCGGCGGCACGCTCGGCATCCTCATTCCACCGTCGGTCATACTGGTGATCTATGCGATCCTGGCCGAACAAAACATCGAAAAACTCTTTGTCGCCGCACTTCTCCCAGGCGTGCTCGCGGCCTTGGGATACATGCTCGCAATTTCAATCTGGATGCGCCGCTCCCAAAGTGATGCAACGGTTCGCGACCGCGTTGGGTGGAACCAGCGCATGGCAGACCTCACCAAGGTTTGGCCGGTGCTTGCCATCTTCGCACTGGTTGTCGGCGGCATCTATTCGGGCTTGTTTACGCCGACAGAAGCCGCCGCAGTTGGCGCAGCGGCAACGGGCATCGTAGCACTCGTTTCAGGTCAAATGGGTTGGCCGGAGTTTAAGAAAGCGATCCTTGCAACCGCGAGCGCCACCGCCATGATCTACATGATCATCCTCGGCGCGGGCATGTACAACAACTTCCTCGCGCTAACCCAACTGCCTCAATTGGCAGGCGTCTGGGTTGGGGATCAAGGCTTTTCGCCCTGGTTTGTGCTGATTGTCGTGCTCGCCATGTATTTGGTCTTCGGCTGCATCATGGATTCGCTTTCCATGGTCCTCCTCACGGTGCCCATTATCTTTCCAATCATGCTGACGCTCGACTTCGGCATGTCGGCCTCCGACTTCGGGCTGTGGTTTGGCATTCTTGTGCTGATCGTCGTGGAGGTCGGATTGATCACACCGCCGGTCGGCATGAACCTGTTCGTCATCAACTCCATGGCCAAGGACATACCCATCGGCCAGACATACAGAGGTGCGCTTCCGTTCGTGCTTACGGATCTCGTGCGCGTGATGCTTTTAGCCGCGTTTCCGCCCATCACACTGGCACTGGTCTGGCTGATCGACAGTTTTGCCTGATCAAGAAGCCGCCAACTGCTCCAACAGCACCGCAACAGCCTCCGCGCCGGGATCGTTGTGGCCGGCGAGCTTCTCTTCGGAGATATAGCTCGCCCGCCCTGCCTTCGCCTTGACGATCTTTGAGGTTGCATCCGCGCCTTCACGTGCAGCCTTTGCGGCCTGCGCCAATCCGTGTGGCAACGCTTCGAGTGCGGGCAGAAGCGCGTCGATCATCGTTCGGTCACCCGGACGTGCGCCACCCACCTGCTGGATGCGGTCCAAGCCGGACTTCAACGCGCCCACCGTATCCTCACCATTGGCAGAAGCATCGCCCGCTGCCGCAAAGAAGATCGCCAGCAAGACACCGGATGAACCGCCCATGGTCTGCGAGAGCTCATTGCCGATGGCACGGTAAAGCTGGGTGTGGTCGGCAAGCGGCATGCGATCCAACGCATCCCTTAAAGCGCGCGCGGCACCTGCCAGGGTGGACCCCGTGTCCCCATCGCCCGACTGCGCGTCCAGCTTGTTCAAGGCCGCTTCACCGCCAATCAGAATGTCGCAACATTGGGTGAGGAACGCATGCACCTGATCATTCTGCGACGGTACAGGCGCAACGGGTTTCAATCCATCAGGCAGCGCAACCACAAGACCCGGCCGAACCGGCAAAGAGCCCGGCCAAGCCTGCGGCGCAACGGGAGCTTTCAGCGCAGCGGCGCTGGCATCGTCAATCGCCAAAAGCGACACCGAGAAACCCTGCATGTCGAGCGATGTCATCAACGGCGCAGGTCCGACCATCATGGCGATGCGGTCACCAATGCGCGAACGGCACAGTTCTTCCGCCAGAACAGACATTTCCAGCGGTGTTGCGCCACCCAGATTATTCAGGAGCGCCACGTGCTCGCCGCTGCCCATGTTCGGCGCGAGGCGATCCACGACCATGGCCATGGCGTCCTGCGCGGTCGTGTAGTCCACCTGCTCAATTCCCGCTTCACCGTGAATTCCGAGGCCGAGTTCCGCCTTACCCGCCTCGATCCGGTCCTCCTTTGGCGAGCCGGGTACCGTGCACGTATCAAGCGACATACCAATGGAAATGACGCCATCGATAGCCTGCTCGGCGGCCTTTGTGACGGCGTCGAGATCGGCGCCCTGATCCGCCAACGCTCCGGCGATCTTATGCACAAAAAGTGTGCCCGCGACACCACGCGCCTGGGGAAGATCCGGAAGCGCCACATCGTCGTCCACGACAACCATGGACACTTTCAAGCCAAATTGGCGCGCCCGCTCCGCCGCCAAGCCGAAATTCAAACGGTCGCCGGTGTAGTTCTTGACGATCAGCAAACACCCGGCTTCGCCAGTGACAGCCAAAATACCTGCCAGCACCGCATCAACTGAGGGTGAGGCAAAGACATCGCCGCAGATCGCGGCCGTCAGCATGCCCTGTCCAACAAATCCTGCATGCGAAGGTTCGTGACCTGAGCCACCGCCGGAGACGAGCGCGACTTTTGACTTGTCCCAATCGGTACGCACGACCACTTTGATGTGCGGATAACCGTCAAGTCGCGCCAAACGGCCGTCGGCGGTTCGCAGAAGGCCATCAATAGCCTCGGTGATCAGCGTTTCCTTGGTGTTGATAAACTGGTTCATCGCTTCGCGTGCCTCCCCTCACATTTTAGCGTCAAACGCGCTGACCATTGGCTGCAAAAAACAGCGGATTGTCCGGCGCGATCTTGATTGTGTCGCCCTCGCCAAGCGGTGTGTGCACTTCGGCCAGCGTTATGACGTCGTGACCGTTGAGTTTCAGATGAAGTCGCGTCTGGTCGCCCAAATGTTCAACGCGCATCACCTCAGCTGGCTGGCCTTCGCCCTGCTTGATGTTTTCCGGTCGCAGACCAATCGTCACTGCATCATTGGGAATGCCGGGAAAGAGGTTGGCCGGCAGTGTGTTGATGCGCGGCTGCCCAAGACGACCGGCGACATAAAGATTGACCGGGTTTTCATAAATCTCGCGCGGCGTCCCAAACTGCGCCAGCTTGCCTTCATCCAGCACACCCACATGTGATGCCATGGTCATGGCTTCGATCTGGTCGTGGGTCACATACAAGAGCGTTGCGCCGATATCGGCGTGGATGCGCTTCAGTTCGATACGCAGGTCCGCGCGCAGCTTGGCGTCCAGCGAAGACAGCGGCTCATCCATCAGGTAAATCGCGGGGTCACGCACCAACGCCCGGCCTATTGAAACACGCTGCATTTCGCCGCCGGACAATTCGGTCGCCTTGTTGTCGAGCTTGTGTGGAATGTGCAGCACGTCAGCAACAGCCTGCACCTTGCGAGCGATTTCGTCTTCCGGCGTTTTCAGGATCGGCGAGCGCAGCGGAAACGCCAGATTATCGCGCACGGTCATGTGCGGGTAGAGCGAATATTGCTGGAATACCATGGCGACATCGCGCTGCGCCGGTGTCTCGCGATTGACGACGCGGCCATCAAACCGGATTTCGCCGACATCGGGATCTTCAAGCCCGGATATCAGGCGCAGTGTCGTCGTCTTGCCAGCGCCCGTTGGACCGAGCAGCACCACAAAGGCACCATCGGGCACGGCCATCGTCACATCGTCGATGGCGGTGACTTTTCCAAAGCGTTTGGTGATGTTGGAGAGTTCGATCTCAGACATGGCCGAGCACCTCCTTGTTGGCTTCCGAGATGATCGCCCGGCCGGTCGACTCATCAAAAATGGTCACGGTGCGCGGGTTGAATGTCAGCCCGACCTGCTCGTCCATGCGAGCAACGTCCGAAGCGGGCGCGCGTGCCTTGATCTGCCCGTGGCCGGTGTCCAGTGTGATGATCTGGGTGGTGCCGAGATATTCTGAAGCCAGAACCCTTGCCCGATACGGCGCAGCGTCTGAAAGGCTCACATGTTCCGGCCGCACACCGAGCACAAGCTTGCCGGAAGCGGCGCCATGCTGGTGCGGGACGGAGACCTTTGCTCCATCCATCTGGATGGCGGTGGTTTGCGGCGTCACCTCCCCTTCGAAACGCAAAAAATTCATCGCAGGCGATCCGATGAAGCTCGCCACAAACATGGTGGCTGGCCAGTCGTAAATATCCTGCGGCACGCCGAATTGCTCAATCACGCCGTGGTTCATGACCACGATCTTGTCGCCCATTTGCATGGCTTCGAGTTGGTCATGGGTCACGTAAACGGTCGTCGCGTTCATGCGGTCATGAAGTGCCCGCAACTCTTCCGCCATGCGTTCACGGAACTCGGCGTCCAGCGCGCCAAGCGGTTCGTCCATCATGAATGCCTTGGGATCACGCACGATGGCGCGGCCGAGCGCGACCCGCTGCCGGTCACCGCCGGACAGGCCACCGACCGGCTTTTCCAAAATATCGGTGATGTCGAGGATCTGCGCGATCTCTTCAACCTTCTGCTTCACCTTCGGCTTGGCCCAGCCCTGATTAACCAGCGGGTAGGAGATGTTCTTGCGCACGTTCATATGCGGGTAGAGCGCAAACATCTGGAAGACCATTGCGATATCGCGCTCAGACGCCGGCCGTTGCGACACCTCCTCTCCATCGAGATAAATCTCGCCCGAAGTCGGCAATTCCAGCCCTGCGATCATCCGCAACGTCGTCGTCTTCCCGCAGCCCGACGGGCCAAGCAGCATGAAGAACTCGCCATCTTCGATGGTGAAACTGGAGGATTTGACGGCATTAAAATCGCCAAAGTCCTTGCGCAGGTTTTTGATGACAATCTCAGCCATTGCTTGGCATCCCCATGCGCAAGAGGTTTCCATCCGGATCGAGAATGTGCAGTTCACGCATGCCCCAAGCCCTATCTTCCGCTGCACCGAACCGAGGAAACCCCTCGGCCTGCCACGGCAGTTCCTCATAGTCGGCGCTCAACGCGTCCACATCGTCGGTATGAAAGTAAGCCGCAAATTGAGATTTCTCCGGCACGTGATCCGAATTGTGGGCGAAATGCAGTTCAATGTTATCGCGCGCAAAAACCAGATAGG
The DNA here is from genome assembly GCA_038525365.1 of Pseudomonadota bacterium. Classification (GTDB taxonomy): domain Bacteria; phylum Pseudomonadota; class Alphaproteobacteria; order Rhizobiales; family Rhizobiaceae; genus JBCBDX01. Next base: position 9,229 of record JBCBHR010000014.1, read on the forward strand.
TCTCGTAGCGTGCATGCAGCTTGAACCCCAAGCTCTCATAAAAGGCGACGGTCCGGTCCATGTCCAAACAGCAAAAAATCGCATTGGTTGACGTCAACATCACTCCCCCTCCGGGAAGTGGCTGACGACGATGAACATGACCGTGCCGATCAGCGTCGTGATGAAGGAATAGGTGAAACCCCACATCACGAATGGCTGCATGAGCATGATTACGCCGAGCGCGATGATGACCGTGGCCAGGTTTTCCCATGGTCCGCGGCGAAAACGTGTGAGGCCTGACAGGAACTGGTTCATTTGCGCACCGCCCCGAATGTGATGCCGCGCAGAAGGTGTTTGCGGAGCACGATGGTGAAGACCATGACCGGCACCAGGAACAGCGTCGCCCCCGCCGCAACGGCTGGCCAATCCTGCCCGCCCACGCCGATGATCGTCGGAATAAAGGGCGGTGCCGTTTGCGCGGTGGCGGATGTCAGCAGCACTGCGAAGGCATATTCGTTCCAAGCAAAGATCAGGCAGAAGATCGCAGTTGAGGCAATCCCGGTGGCCGCCTGCGGCAGCACAACCTTGTAGAACGACTGAAACCGCGTGTAGCCATCGATGAGCGCTGCCTCTTCATATTCTCGCGGTATCTCGTCGATGAAGCCCTTCAAAAGCCAGACAGCGAGCGAAATGTTCACGGCCGTGTAAAGCAGGATCATGCCGAGATGCGTGTCTGAAAGGCCGAGTTCGCGGTACATCAGAAAGATCGGGATCGCGACGGCAATCGGCGGCATCATCCGCGTCGACAGGATGAAGAACAGAAGATCGTCCTTGAACGGCACCTTGAACCGCGAGAATGCATAGGCCGCCAGCGTTCCTAAAAACACCGACAAGAACGTGGAGCCGAACCCAATGATCACGGAGTTCATGAAGCGCTCACCAAACTTCGACGGCCCGACAATGATCATGTTGTACTGACGCACGATTTCATCGGCCCAGCCTTGCGGCGGATTTTCGGCGAGGAATTCCGGTGTCTGTCGCGTGCGCGTCGTGAACAGGTTCACATAGCCTTCCAGCGTCGGCTCAAAGACCACCTTCGGCGGATAGGAGATTGCGTCCGACGGCGACTTGAAGCCCGTCGCGATGATCCAGATCAGCGGGATCATGGTCACGACCGCATAGGTGATGACGATGATGCCAGCGACCCATTTGGTACGCGATGTCGGCTCTGTAATCGAATAGGCGCTCATCGCTCTTTCACCTTGTTGAGGGCTTTGACGTAGATCGAGGCGAGGCCGAAGACGGTGACGAACAGCACCAGTGCATAGGCGGACGAGATGCCGGTGCGCCACTTCTCAAACGCTTCACGCTTCAAGTCGATGGACGCAAGCAAAGTCTCGTTGCCGGGCCCACCGCCGGTCAACAGCACGACCATGTCGAACATTTTGAAATTCTCGATACCGCGGAACAGCACGGCGAGCATGAGGAATGGCAAAACCATCGGAACCGTGATCGTCCAGAACTGCCGCCATTTGGAAGCACGGTCGATCTCCGCAGCTTCGTAGATGTAATCCGGAATGGACCTGAGCCCGGCCAAACAGATCAACATTACAAAGGGCGTCCACATCCATGTGTCGACAATGACAATCGACCACCGCGCCCAACCGCCGGGGCCAAGCATGGAAAACGATGATGCGGGCACACCGAACACCAGTTCGACCAGATAGTTTATGAGGCCAATCTGCGGCTGGTACAGGAATGTCCAGAAATTGCCGACAACGGCCGGCGACAGCATCATTGGCAGCACAATCACCGTCGTCCAGAACGGATTGCCCTTGAAGTTCTTGTTGATCAGGTAAGCGAGGAAAAAGCCGATCAGAACCTGAAAGAATAAGGTCCAAAACAGGAAATGCGCCGTCGTCTGCATGTTCATCCAGATGTCGCTGTCGGTCAGGATACGCTCGAAATTGCGTAGGCCCACCCATTCGACATCACGGTTCGGACGATTGGCGCGAAAATTTGTGAAGGACAGATAGATCGTCCAGATCAGCGGAAAAATGTTGATCGCCAAGAGAAGGAAGATCGTCGGGCCGACGAAGATCCACGCAATCGCACGGTCTGACAGGCCGCGCACTTTGCGCGCCACGCGAGCCGGTGTCTTGCGGGCAAGTGTATCCATCGCCGTGTCAGCCATGGCGTGTCCTTCCGTGCCAACGAAGATGTCGGCGGCGTGAATTTCGGATCAAATCAAACGTCCGGCCGCGCTTCTGGGCAGCCGGACGTAATGCGATGAGACTTAGAGCTTGCCTTCGTCTTCGAAGGTCTCGGTCCAGTCTTCGATCAGCTTGTTAAGCGCTTCTTCAGCGGTGCCCTGATCTGCCACGATGTAGCTGTGGAGACGATCCTGCATGGCAAGCAGCAGTTCGGCATAGGCTGGCTCCTGCCAGAAATCTTGAACACCGGCCATGGCGTCGAGGAAGTCACCGGCAAACGGCTGACTGTCTTTGAAGCCCGGATCATTGAGCACGGAGTTGTGCGCCGAGTAACCGCCAAGCTCCCACCATTTCTGCTGAACCGATGGCTGCGCAAACCACTTGATGTACTCAAGCGCGCCTTCCTTGTTGTCGGTGTAGGAGACAACGGAAATGCCTTGGCCACCCAGTGTAGACGCCGCAACGTTCTGTGGTGGGTTGACGAAAAAGTCGATCTTGTCACCACCCGTGTTCGGGTCGGCTGAAAGGCCCGGGAAGAACGCAAACCAGTTCATCGCCATAGCGACCTGACCGGACTTAAACGCATCCAGCGACTGCTCCATATAGGCATTGTCGTAGCCGGGCGGTGTGCAGCAATTGTAGAGCTCTTTGTAGAATTCGAGCGCTTCGATGGCCGCCGCAGAGTTGACTGCGCCTTCCATATCGTAGGTGCCAGGCTCGTTTTCATACTTGAAGCCCCAAGCATAAAGCGCGCCAGTCGCGCCCATCGTGATGCCTTCGGAGCCACGCTCGGTGAAAATGGACGCGCCGTAAACGGTTTTCCCGTCGATCTCACGACCTTGGAAGAACTTGGCGATCTCCATTAATTCTACCTGCGACTGCGGTTCGCGCAGATCGTTGCCGGTCGCTTCCTTGTAGGCGGCCATGATCTCAGGATCGGTGAACCAGTCCTTGCGGTAGAACCAACCGTTGGCGTCGCCCATGGCGGGCAGAGCCCAGAAATTGTCGGAACCCTTTGGCCATGTCGAATAGGCATAGACGGTCGCCGGGGCGAAATCGTCCATCGAGATACCTTCATTGTCGAAGAACTCGTTCAACTTCACATAATGGCCATTCTCAGCACCACCGCCGATCCACTGCGAATCGCCGATGAGCAGATCGCAAAGTTGACCGCCGGAGTTCAACTCGTTGAGCATCCGGTCGGCATAGTTTGGCC
>JBCBHR010000015.1:0-12580 GCA_038525365.1 Pseudomonadota bacterium
TGAACGACCAGTAGACGAGGCCGCCGACAAGCCCGCGCCCTGCGCGCGTGGCTTTTGTGCGTTTGCGCGTTGCGGGCTTTCGCCGCTCGGCGGTCTTGGCTCTCGTCTTGGGTGCAGCCTTTTTGGCGCTGGTGGTTGGCTTGCCGCGCTTGGCACTTGGCTTTGGCTTTGGCTTTGCACTCGCCTTCGCGCGCCCTGACTGTGGCAAAACGCGGTCATCGGCAGAGACAGTTAGCCCATCAAGGCTGCCCGCCTTGCGCGTTTCAAAACGCGGCTCGACGCGTTTTTTCTTCTTACGTGAAAACAGCATGCAAATCCGATCACCGGTACGCGGAACAAGGGCGGCGACGCGATTGACCATAGATTGCGGCGTTTAAGCGGCGGTTAATCGAAGCTGAACGCGAAGGCGCGGATTTTAGTCACTGAAACGTGACGCCGCGCTAGCGCGACCTTTACCCCTCGGCGGCATCATAGGTGCATTGCATTACGTTTGGTGAGCGCAGTGACGGAACGGATCGACTGGCTGGATATTGCAAAGGCGATCAGCATCGCACTGGTCGTCATGATGCATGCCACGCTGGGTGTCGGCGACGACATGGGGGGCGAAGGTTTCATGCACGCCATCGTGGCGTTTGCGCAGCCGTTTCGGATACCGGCGTTTTTCCTGTTGGCCGGGTTGCTGGCGGCGCGCGCGACGGCGCGGTCCTGGAGCGATCTCGTCGACCGAAAGGTTATGTTCTACGCCTACTTCTATGTGCTCTGGGTCACAATCCAGTTCGCATTCAAAGCGCCATTGTTCGCAGCCGAATTGGGTTGGGGTGGCGTCGCCGGCGCGTACTTCACGGCGTTCATCGAGCCATTTGGGACGCTTTGGTTCATCGCGGTGCTGCCGCTTTATTTCGCGATTGCGAAAGCAGCGGATGATCTGCCCACGGCGGTCGTGCTGGCGGGCGCACTGATTGTGCACCTGTTACCGATCCATACGGGTTGGTTGCTCTTGGACGGAACAGCGGAGTTCCTGATCTTCTTTCTCCTCGGCCACCGCCTGTACAAGCGCATCTTCGATTACGCGGAGGTCGTGTCCTCTCATATCTGGATCGCCTTAGGTGCGCTTGTCGGCTGGGCTGTGCTCCATCAAGCTCTGATCGGATTTGGTGGCTTTACCGGGGTAAAAACCGTGATGTCGCTGGCGGGTGCGGCGGCGGTTATAGCCGCGTCAGTGGTGCTTAGCGCATGGCCGAAAATGGATTGGGCCCGCTGGATCGGGCAGCATACACTTGTGATCTATCTGGCATTCTTCCTGCCTATGGTGATTTCACGCGAAGCGCTCGTGCGGCTCGGCGTGATCGAAACCATTGGCGTCGTCTCACTGCTTGTTTGGTTGGCTGCGATGATCGGCCCAGTCATTGGCTACCTGATCATCAAACGCGTGGGCTTTGGATTGTTTCTGTTCGAACGTCCTGCTTGGTTTTCAATCAACACATCGGCCCGACCGCAACCTGCAGAATAGCTCACGCCGAAAGCACATCCAGTATCCGCGCCCAAGATCGCTGCCCCTTTTGGAACGATATGACGTTGTATTTTTCGTTGGGAGAATGGATACGATCGTCGGATTGGGCAAAGCCGACGAGCAGGCTTTCCATGCCCAGCATAGACTGAAAGTCGCCGACAATTGGAATGGAACCGCCCATGCCGATCATGACCGCGGGCTTTGGCCACTCGGCAGACAGCGCATCCTTGGCCTTGTTCAAAAGCGGGGAGTCATACGGCAGCTGAATGGCGGGTGAGCCTCCATGCTCATGAAACTCAACCGAACAGTCAGCGGGAATGCGTGCACGGATGAAGTCACGGAAACTGGCGCGCAGCTTTTCCGGGTCCTGTTTGCCGACAAGCCTGAATGACACCTTGGCTGATGCCTGCGAAGCGATGACGGTCTTGAAGCCCTCGCCGGTATAGCCTCCGCTGATGCCGTTAATCTCGCAGGTCGGACGTGCCCATGTCAGCTCCTGAACTGAGCGTCCCTTTTCTCCGGATGGATGTTTGAGGCCAACCGAGCCCAAAAACGCTTCATCGGTGCGTCCAAGCGTCCGCCAACTGGATTTGATGTCTTCGGGGGTTTCTTCAACGCCATCATAGAAGCCGGGAACGGTCACGGCTCCCGTCTCATCATGCAAATCGGCGAGTGCTTTGGTGAGAATGTGGATCGGGTTTGCCGCAGCCCCACCGAAGTAACCCGAATGCAAGTCGCGGTCCGCCGCGGTGACCACGATCTCTTCGCCGACCAAACCGCGAAGACCCGCCGAAATAGCAGGCGTTTCGCGGTCCCACATGTTGGTATCGCAAACGAGCGCGAAATCGGCCTTCAGCTCGGCAGCATTGGCTTCAATAAATGGTTTCAGCGAAGGCGAACCGCTTTCCTCTTCGCCCTCAAACAGGATCGTCACGCGACATGGCAGCGCGCCATGCACCTGCTTGTAAGCGCGGCAGGCCTCAACGAACGTCATCAGCTGGCCCTTGTCGTCGGAGGCGCCGCGGCCAGTGATGATTTTTTCACCACCTCGCTCGGCGATGGCCGGAGCGAACGGATCATCCTCCCAAAGATCGAGCGGATCGACAGGCTGAACGTCATAATGGCCGTAGAAAAGCACATGCGGTGCATCCGGCGTTGCGCCATCATGGTGCGCTACGACCATGGGATGGCCGGGCGTGTCGCGCACCGATGCTTGAAAGCCGAAGCCCGTCAGATCGTCGACAAGCCATTGTGCCGCCCGCCGACAATGGTCGGTGTAGGCCGGATCGGTGGAGATGGAAGGAATGCGCAAAAGGCCAAAGAGCCGCTCGACGCTGGCGTCAAAGCCGCTGTCGACCGCCTCAAGAACAGGATCAAGTGTCATGTCAAAAAACCAAAAAAAAGCCGCTACTGAGCCAGATGCTAGCAGCGGCTAAAAATAATCAAGTGGTAATCTGGAGAGGGGGATGAGACTACCACAGTCCGACCGGGCGGGGGACGAGCCAGAGCCGGACATCGACATCTCTGTCAACAATACCAGCTATGAATTTGAATGTGGCGGATTGATGGCGTGTTAAGTCTTTGTTCATATTTTAATAAAACTGAAAAGAGACTGTTCCCAGAGGCCTTCGGAACTGAGGCCAAACGGACGGGCTTCTTGGGCGTGACACACGTTATGTAACACCAAGCAAGGAAGGCTGGGTTGCAACGCCGGGCAAATCACGACACACCCTTCCACTATAGATTTACGGGCGGAACAAGGGCACGATTCGATGTGTGGCATTGCCGGATTTGTAACAGGACCATTCCAGACAGACGCAAGCGATCACAGCTGGTTTTCAGCGCTCGGCGACACAATCGCAACGCTAGACGGGCACTCATCGGCAGACACCATCACAGGCGTCACCAACACTTTGCAGCAACGGTTTGCGGACATGATGTCGATCGGCTTCCTACGCGATGTGGCGACCGATCCGGCGCTGCGCGCAAGCGTTGCGGGGGCAGCGGCTAAGCTTGAAGCGCTTGATGGTGAGTTGACCGCATTGTCACGGCAAGGCCGCACGGATCTCGATCCCGTCATCGAAAGCGTCCGCGACTATGCTTGGCAATTGAAAGTCGAAGTTGGGGATCACGCAACGGCTTGTGCGGCACTCGTCAATGCTGTTGCACCAGACACGTATCGCGCGCTCAACACGGCCATCACCGCAGAATATGTGCTGCGCGCCATCGATAAGCTGGAAGTGCGTGGCCGCGACTCAGCGGGCATCGTCATCCAGATCGCGTTGGCTGACGATGCGGTCGCAGGGTTGGACGCCGAGACATCCGCACAACTCACGCGACGCACTGGCCTTGTGCATGGCGAACATCTGGCCGTCTTCTCCAACACTCCAGGTGCTGGCGGTGTTGCGTTGACGTTTGTTTACAAGACCGCAAATCTCGTTGGCCGCTTGGGCGACAATGGTGCGTCTCTTCGCGGCGCAATTGCGGGCGATACGCTGCTTTGGGCATTGGCCGGTGACGCTGAGCGCGCAAGCGTCTTGTCCCACACACGTTGGGCCTCGCATGGCGTGATCTCAGTTGCCAATTGCCACCCGCACAATGCGTCGCTGGAGCATGACGGCGCGGAGACGGCGCTGGGCGCGATGTATGCGCTCAATGGCGACGTCGACAATCATATTGAGCTGCTGGAGGAATTTGTCCACGGCCACCAAATGGCGGTCCATCCAGCGATCACGACCGACGCGAAAGTCATCCCGCTGGCCGACCGGCTCGGCGAAAAAGCAGGTGACGGACGTTTGGAGCAGTTCCGTTCAACGATCCGGCGTCTGGATGGATCCGTCGCCATTGGCTGCGTTGATCCAACATTTCCGGGCGAAGCGTTTCTGGCGCAAAAAGGGTCGGGCCAAGGGCTCCATGCGGCGCGCGTGCGCGATGGCTGGATGTTTGCATCCGAGGTCTATGGGTTGGCCAATGCGTCGCGCGAAAGCTGCAACCTGTCGCGATCTGTCGCCGGTGGCTCGGTCATCAATCTGGACGGCGCGAAGGACGAGCCGGTCATGCTAACCGTCAATGACGGCAATACCGCCAAGGTGACATTCGAGCCGATCCAGATATTCGCACGCGACATCTATCGCGGCGATTTCGATCACTTCCTTGAAAAGGAAATCAATGACGGCCCGTCCAGCGTCGCAAAGACCATCAAGGGCCGATATCGCCGCCAGTCCAACGGCTTCATCGCGTTTGACGGCCTGCCAAACGACATCTGGGCAAAGCTGCGCGAAACGGCAGCGCGCGGCATCTCGCGGGTCTATGTGATCGGTCAGGGCACGGCAGGCGTGGCCGCCGTTGGCATCGCACATTTGATTGAAAAGGCACTGTGGCGCGACAGCCGCCGACGCATTCCGGTTCAGGCCGTGCGTTCGTCAGAGCTTTCTGCCGACATTGACGCCTATCAGTTCAAGGATGCGCTCGTAATTGCCGTTTCGCAGTCGGGCACGACAACGGACACAAACCGCGCCGTTGATCTCGTGCGCGAGCGGGGCGCGGTGGTGCATGCCATCGTTAACCGGAGGAATTCCGATCTGGTGCGCAAGGCCGATAGCGTGCTCTTCACCTCCGACGGGCGCGACGTTGAGATGTCGGTTGCATCGACCAAAGCGTTTTACTCGCAGATCACCGCGGGCAAACTAACCGCGCTGTTCCTTGCCGACCAGTTGGAGACAATGACAGATGCTGAGCTCGCCTATGAGATGGGTGAACTTGAGCGCCTGCCTCAGGCCGTCCACGCGGTCTTGGACAATGAGGCCCATGTTGGTGAGTGCGCGCGGTCGCTTGCGCCCTATTCGCGCTATTGGGCGGTCACCGGTTCCGGCGTAAACCACATTGCCGCGCTCGAAATCCGCATCAAGCTTTCGGAACTTTGCTACAAATCGATCCCTGTCGATTTCACCGAAGACAAAAAGCACATCGATCTTTCGACCGAACCGCTGACGCTTGTCGTCGCCAACGATTTGCCGTCCGATCTGGTGGGGGACGTTGTCAAAGAAGCGGCGATCTTCAAAGCGCATAATGGCCGACCGGTGGTCTTTGCGACCGAAGGTGCAGACGCGGAAGCCTTTGGCGAGTATGCCGAGCGCGTGATCGCGTTGCCTGCCATTGGCGGTGATATGGCATTTGTGCTGGCGACCGTGGCCGGTCATCTCTTTGGCTTCCATGCCGCGCGCGCGATAGACGAAGGCGCACAGAAGCTGAAGACGATCCTTGCCCAACTCAATTTGATTGCAATGCGCGACGCGTCCGCCAATCAGGTCGAGACGCTGGAAGCGCTTGATGCGTTTGTGGATGAGGCGGCGACGGGTGCATTCAACTCGGGCCTTGGTGGCAATGACATTGCAGAAGTTGCGCTTCTGGCGCGCAGTTTGCGAGCGGCAGCGGACGACATTTCAGCGGCTGAAGCTGTATCACCCGTCATTGAGCGCATCCGCCATGCCTTCGAAGAAACGTCGCGCCCGGTGGACACCATCCGCCACCAGGCAAAAACAGTCACCGTTGGAACCAGCCGTCCGGAAGACGCGTTGTCCGCGCCATTGCGCAAGGGCTTGGCGGAGCTTGGGCTGGCCGACAGCCGCATGACATTCGATCATCGCAAGACGCTGGCTGCCGTGTCGCGTTTGGTCAACGAGGTTCGGTTTGTCGCCATGCTCGATCTGTCTGGGTCCGGCTCATCAATCTCCGGCACATTGGCGGCGAGCACCGGTCCGGTCGGCGAATTGGCGAGCTACGGTGAGCCGACGCTCCTGCTTGGCACGCTTGGTGCAGCGATGGATGAAAACGAAGTCATCTGCGGTTTCGTCGGCAATGGCCCCGTCATCGTGGTGCCGGTCAACGGCGTTGACTATGCGCAGACCGAGCACCTGCTCTGCATCGGCGTTGATCTCGCCCCACATGCCTCACGCGAACAGAAGATTGCGGTGATGAAGGCGCTTGGTACCTACAAGCCCAAACTGCGCGAATGGCAGCAATCGCTTGGTGATGATGCCCGCGATGCGCTGGAGCGCCAGATTTCGCGCGAGACGCCTGTGACCGTTGTGTTCCGGCCAACGGCGATTGACCTTGAGGCGCTGGAAGCAAGCGAGCGTCAGTCCGCGTAAACGTGCTCCACGAGCGCGCAGAACACATGATAGAAGGTGCTTGAGGGCATGTCCGCGGCAACGCGGTCGCCTTCCGCGTTGATCGCATCGCACCAACCACCCGGCTGATATTGGCCGAGATAGTGGTCAAAGAGCACATCGACCATCTGAGCACGCAGCGCCGTTGCGCCCGGCAAACCAAGCTTTTCCATCTCGATTGCGCATTTGAGCGCCTCGGTCTGCGGCCAACACCGCGCACGATCTGAAACGTCGGTCCCATCCGGCGCCATGGTGTCAGCCGCTGCGCCCGTTGCTGCGTGATGGCCAAAGGCGCGGGCAGTGGCAAAAAGCATTTTGGCCTGCTGAACCAGCCCTTCGGTCTCGCGGTGGCGGTTGAAACGCAAAAGAAGCCAAGCCCATTCATAGTGATGTCCGGGTTCAATTCTGCCCGAGCGATCCGGCGTCCAATCTTGCGCGAAAAACTCGGTCAAAGAGCCAGTGGCAGCGTCAAAGAAGTATGTCTGGAACAGGTTCACCATTGCCGCGGCGCGGTTCAAATAGTCCTCCTCACCGGTCGCCTCATACCAGGCGAGCATCGCTTCAAGGAAATGCATGTGTGGATTGGCGCGGCGCGGCAGGTCTTTGTCACTGTTTTCCAGATAGCCACCATGCACCGGATCGGTGAGCGTCGCATCCATCCAATTGAGCGTCTTGTCTGCCCAATGGCGGGCCTCTGGCCACCCCTTGGCGCGATGCAGCCATGCGCATCCCAGCAGGACAAAGCATTGGTCATAGGTGTCCCGCATCAGGTCTTTGACGGTGCCGTCTGGCTTGTAGAGATGGATAAAGCCGCCCTCCTCCTCATGCCAACCTGTGGAGACAAGTGTGCCAAACAGCGCGCGGAGCGTGGCGTCATCCATGCCGTCCCAGCCGAGCGCTGCGGCATGGGCGAAGCAGTAAATCTGGCGCGGCAGAACACGCAGACGCTTTTTCAAATGCGGCGCAGGCGTGCCATCAAATGCGAGCGCTTCATGGACACCGCCATGCACGAGGTCGACACCCGCATCGGCCCAAAACGGCAGGCAGGTCTCAAACAGCCAAGATTTGATGGCCGCCTTTGAGCGGTCGTATTTGATGTTGCCCTTCGTGTGCGTCTTGACCGTTTGCGTGACGGATTTGACGAGCGCCGATTGCGCGGTAGGAACGACGAGAACCTTGTTGTCTTCCGCTACGACGCTCAGACCGTCGACACCGGCAACGGCGACAATCGGGCCATCGCTGCGCACCAGATTGCTGATCGCCTGCACGGCGAAGACCGAACCGGTTAGCGCATTGCCGCTCTCATCTTTTTGCGCGGCATCATAAAGTTGCGCCCATGATCCGAGATCATCCCAATCAAATGCGGCTTCAACAACGCCGACGTTTTGAGCACCTTCCATGATTGCGTAGTCTATGGAGAGCTTGGTCGCCTGGTCGAAGGCAGCAGGGTCCAAAGCGGTGTAAACGCCATCGCCGCTGACCACGGCATGATCAACGGCTGCCTTTGCACACGCCCATATTTGCGGACGGCGCGTCGCAAACTCATCGGCCATGCGTCCTGCGCGAAACAGGAACATGCCTGCGTTCCAGTAGAAATTTCCCGATGCGAGGTATTTGGCGGCGGTGTCGCCATCTGGTTTCTCGCGAAACTGTTTGACCGCAAAGCCACCGCCCATCGCGTCACCGCGCTCGATGTAACCATATTGCGTTTCAGGCCGCGTCGGCTTGATGCCGATCAGCATGATGCTGTCATTGTCGGTTGCAAGCTTGGCGGCCTTTGTGACCGCTGTGCGGAACGCGCCATGGTCTTCAATGCGGGCATCCGAAGGCACAACAATCAGGAGCGCATCTGGATCGGCCTTGGCGACTTTATAGGCTGCTGCTGCAATGGCGGCGGCGGTGTCGCGGATCGATGGCTCCAGAAGAACATGGGCGGGTGTTGGTGCGGGCGGGCGAAACGCGCGTTCAAAGACAGCCGCCAAGCTGGCACTCCCCAGCACCATGGCTCCGGTGTAGCGCGCGCCGTCGATGTCACCCTCGGGCATACGCGCTATGGTGTTGGCGAGCAGTGTCTGATCGTTGAACAGCGCATGAAACTGCTTGGGCTTTGCATCACGCGAAAGCGGCCAAAGACGCGAACCGGCACCGCCGCACAAAATGACTGGAGTGATTTTGGGTGTATTTTTCATCGCTCGAAACGTGTTGGTTTCGTCTGGTGCCATTTTGGCGCGCAAAACATAAGGCTTGGTGAATCCGAACACGCTTCGACGGGAACTCTGCGACGTTTTTCAGGCAGCGCGCATGGTTAATGCTTCCTTCACTCCTCGACCGTATTTTTATGTCATCGCATTTTGAGGTGGACGATGTTCAAGCGTTTTTTCACTCTGGCCGTTATCGCTGGCCTTTCCATGGCAGGCAGTGCCGCGACCACAACGACGGCTTCCGCTGAAGCAAGCGGCATCCAAGTGTCGCTCAATCAGGCACGCGTCATCAAGCTTTCGCGCGCAGCGGGAACCGTAATCGTGGGCAATCCGGCAATTGCCGATGCATCCATTGGCGACGCCCAAACCATCGTGCTGACCGGTCGGGGTTTTGGCCGAACAAACCTTGTCATCCTCGATGAGCGCGGCAATCCGGTTTTCGATGAGCAGGTGTCTGTTGGTCGCGATGAAGATGTCTTGCGCATCTACCGTCGCTCCAACATCGAAACGTTGTCATGTACCCCGTTTTGCGAAAACGCTTACCTGACACCGGCGGAAGAACGCGCCATTGAAGCGCGGACACGGGCAAATCTTTTCCGTTAAGCATTGGCCGCAATTTCAGCGGCCCCGCAAACCAAACATTTAAGGTTTTGGCTTAGCCTTCGCATTGGGTTTGGTGCGAGGGCATTGCTGTGCGTGGGCACGACATAAAGCGGCTGATCGGATTTCGTCGCGACGAGCGTGGCGCAACGGCAATCGAGTTTTCGCTGTTGGCGCTGCCGTTCTTGGCGCTGATTTTCGCGATTGTCGAAACGTCAGTCTCCTTCACCGCCGAACAATATATGAGCAATGCGGTCGACAAGATCTCGCGCGACATCCGCACAGGCCGCATCACCGCCGCGACCCATGACAAAGTTCAGTTCCGCAAATTGCTGTGCGACCGGATGACCGTGGTCGTACCGGACAACTGCCCGGGCCTTTCATTTGATGTGCGGTCTTATCCGACCTTTGCAGCCGTTCCGAAGGGCGTGAAATATTCGTCGCCGGGCGTGATCGACACCAGCGGCTGGAATTACGCGCCAGGTGGCACGGAAACGATCAACAGCATCCGCGTTGTTTATGAATGGCCGGTCTACACCGATGTGCTGAAGAGCTATTTCGCCGGATTGGCGAACGGCAAGAACCTGCTTTACGCGTCCACCACTTGGCAAAACGAGCCGTTTTGATCATGCGCAACGCCCAGGACAACACACTCATGGAAGCCAGTGAACAGCGCCACAGCGGGATCTTCATGCGCATGCGCAGTTTCCGCCGCAACAATCGTGGCGTGGCAGCTGTCGAGTTTGCGCTCGTGTTTCCACTTTTGCTGACGATGTATATCGGTACGCTGGAGATCTCGATGGGCATGACCGTCAACAAGCGTGTTGCGCGGGTGGCCTCCACTATTGCCGATCTGGTGACACAGCAGGACGAACTGAGCAGGTCCGAATTGCATGCAATTATGCGGCTCAGCGAGTCGGTAATGTATCCCTATGATACGACCAAGCCGAAGGTGCTCATCATCGGCGTCGATGTTGACGACGCCCATCCGAACTGGGGCAAGGTTGCTTGGTCGCGTGGCATGGATGAGGCTGGCAATTTCGTCGCGGGCCGCACCAAGGGCAGCGACATCGTCGTGCCCAACCGGTTACGCTTTGACGATTCATTCCTCGTGATGGTGCAGACGGACATAAAATATGTGCCCGTCGTCGCAAAGTTCACCGGCAAGGATGCATCGGGCAATCCGCTTGGCGTGAACACCGGTGAAACCTATTGGCTAGCGCCGCGCTTGCCCGTGGATATCACCTGTAAAGACTGCTGACGGGCGACTGCGTTTAGTCTGCTCCCAAAAAGATCTGGTAGTTTTCGTAATCCGCCGAAGTGGCGCGCACGAAATCGCCCGACAAACCCGGCGATACGCTGTCAAACGCCAGGGGCGCAGCCCTGCGCATGGCGGACAGCGCTGTTGCGAGGAGCGCACCGATTTCTGATGGGACACTCTCATGGATGGCGTGGGGGCCGATGCGATAGGTGTCGGACTGCCAGATGATCGTGTGGTCTGGCGCTACCCCCAGGATCGCTCCCGCCAAAGCGTCGGGCTTCGGCGACGATCCATCGGCAACCGCCGAACCAGCGTTGCGCGTGTAGTGCCATGCAAAGACCGGACGCCGCAGATCGCCTGCCGCGACACTGAACAGATCATCCAGACTGTCGGCGTTGATGATGCTCGGGCGCGTGGACAGCGAAAAACTCGTGCCCGATTTCAGAGCTTGCGCCGGGACCAAGCCGGTTGCGAAGTCTTCTGCGGGACCGGCAATCAGCACGCCGTCGGCCATGTTCGGTGGCGCGAGCAAGACGGTCTCGATGTGCGTTTCGCCGACAGCATTTGTGGGCGAAGCGATTGCTTGCACGCAGCCACACAGCTTTTGCGCGGTGGCAAAGGCAAGCCCGGACATCACCGCATAGTCGATCTCGCCGGATGCTATCGCATCAACCATCGCCGTCGCGTCACGGGCCTCAAAGAGATCGACCGGCATGGAGAGTTCGCGCTGGAGATACAATACCAACTCGTTGACCCGCGCAGCGCTCAGGCTGTCGCCGCGGGTTACAGCGCCAATACGGAAAATGCCGGTGGTCTTACGCCACTCCTCCAAGCTTGGGCCCACGTCTGATGTTTCACTTTGCGCGAAGGCAGGCGGGGCGATGGCGAGCATCGCTGCGATGACCGCCGCCCGGAACTGACAAGATGACAGGCTGGATAACACCATCTAATAATTGGCCATGGTTATGAGGACGGGATTGATGCTGATTCGCATCGGAACCCGGCCACGGCGGAGGGTCAATGGCCAGAGCCATTCTGATCGTGCTTGACAGTGTTGGCATCGGCGGCGGCGCGGATGCCGCCCGCTTTGGCGACACGGGCTCAAACACCGTTGGCCACATCGCACAAGCATGCGCGTTAGGTAAGGCTGACAATGATCGCCGCAACGGGCCTCTGAATTGCCCAAACCTTGCCGCGCTTGGTTTCTTTGACGCTTTGGAACTGGCGAGCGGGGCGACGCCCGAACTGCCGCATGACCGCCATGCCGTAGACGGATTTTGGGGTGCTGCCGACGAAGTGTCCAATGGCAAGGACACACCCTCCGGTCATTGGGAGATCGCGGGCGTGCCGGTGCGGTTTGATTGGGGCTATTTTCCACAAGAGGTGCCTGCCTTCCCCACCGATCTGCTCGACGCCATCTACAGGGGCAACGACCTTGAGGGGTCACTTTGCAATGCCCATGGTTCGGGCACAGTGGTCATTGAGGAATTCGGCGCTGAGCACGTGAAATCCGGCCAGCCGATCTTCTACACCTCTGCGGATTCCGTCTTCCAGATCGCTGCGCATGAAGGCCATTTCGGGCTGGAGCGGCTCTATGCGCTGTGCGAGGACGTCCGCGAGCGCATTAACGGGCTGAATATCGGCCGCGTGATCGCCCGGCCTTTCGTGGGCGAGACTGAGGAGACGTTCGAACGCACCGGCAATCGCCGCGACTATTCTGTCCTGCCGCCAGCGCCGACACTCTTGGATCGCATCAGCGATGCGGGCCATCAGGTTATAGCGGTTGGCAAGATTTCGGATATTTTTGCGCATCAGGGTGTCACGAGTTCGCGCAAAGCAA
>JBCBHR010000016.1:0-12573 GCA_038525365.1 Pseudomonadota bacterium
GGGGCGATGTCTTGGCGGGATCGTGCTCGGCCCTCAGGATTGGGTCGACGAGCACCTGCACGATTATTTCCGCCATACTGGCCCCGGCATGAGCCCGTTCAATGCGTGGGTGATGCTCAAAGGCCTGGAGACGCTGCCCTTGCGGGTTGCGCAACAGACGACCAGCGCACGGCGCATCGCCGACCATCTGGCAGAGCACCGCGGCGTATCGCGTGTGGTTTACCCCGGACGCCCCGACCATCCCCAAGCCAACATCATTCCCAAGCAAATGAGCGGCGGATCGACACTTGTCGCGTTCGATGTGAAAGGTGGAAAGCGGGCTGCGTTTGCATTTGAGAATGCGCTGAAGCTGGTGCGCATCTCCAACAATCTCGGCGACGCCAAAAGCCTGATTACCCATCCCGGCACGACGACCCACAAAAACCTGTCGGACGATGATCGCCGCGAGTTGTCGATTGGTGACGGCACGCTGCGGCTGTCAGTGGGCCTTGAAGATGCGACTGATCTCGTCGAAGACATCGACCGTGCGTTGATGGCCTGCGCCGCCTAACGCAGAACTCTGTCGGTCATGATGATCCGCGACAGAGCGGTGTAAAAAACGATGGCCGCGAAGACATAGGCAATCACCGAGAACCAATCGGGCAAAAGGCAAAACAGCACGAAGACGACAATCGTCTCCGTCGCCTCTGCCAAGCCGGTGGTGAAGAAGAATGATTTCTCGCCACGCTGGTCGGTGGTGAGGTCGTTTTTCTCAGCCATGATCGCGAATGCCAGGAAACTCGCGCCGTTGACATAAAACGAGAAGATGAGCACTGCGCCCGCCACCGCATTGGCGGATGGATCAGCCAACACGAAGCCAAGCGGGATCACGCCGTAAAATGCGAAGTCGAGCACGATGTCGAGATAGCCGCCAAAGTCGGTCTTGCCGGTGATCCGGGCCACCGCTCCATCCAGACCGTCGCAGGCGCGGCTGACCAAAAGCAACACCAAGCCGAGCCAATAGACCTGCGCCCAAACCGCGCCAGCAGCCGCAAAGCCGATCAGCAGACCAATGATCGTAACGCCGTTTGCGCTGATGCCCGTTGCGGCGATAGCGCGCGCGGTTGCATTGAGTGCGGGGTCGAGTTTTGGGCGGATCGCACCGTCAAGCATGAGGTTCCGGATGATGTTTGTCGGTTGTGCAGTCACCTAGAAGTCGCCATTGGCGATGTCACGCACCGAATTTTCACAAGCCGTCACAATCCTGTGCCCGGCAACTGTTGCGCATGGCGATGATCGCGTTAGGTTTTTGATATGTATCGTGAACGCACACATGGAATTGAAGTCACCGTCCGGCCCGAGTTTCTGGAGGACGAGTCCGATCCCGCGTCCGGGCGCTGGTTTTGGGCTTACACGGTCATTGTCGCCAACCATTCGGAAACGACCGTGCAGTTGCTGGCGCGTTATTGGCAGATAACCAATGCGGCAGGACAGGTCGAAGAGGTGCGTGGCCCGGGCGTTATCGGCGAGCAGCCGGTGCTGGAGCCCGGCGACAGCTTTCAGTACACGTCAGGATGCCCGCTCAACACATCGTCAGGCACAATGGTCGGCCACTACGTGATGCAGGCTGACACGGGCGAACAGTTTGAAGCGCGCATTCCGGGCTTCTCGCTCGACCTGCCCGACATGGCGCGCACTTTGAATTAGGGGGCCCTACTCTCCGGGCTGCAGGCGCTGGGGACGGCGATCGCCATAGATCGCAATCAGGGCGTTTCGGATGTCCTGCCCGATCCCCAAAAACACCGGCACCAAAAACAGCACCAGCACAGTCGCGGTCGCAAGGCCAAAGACCATTGTGATCGCCATCGGTTTCAAGAATTGCGCCTGCAGGCTGGTCTCAAAGAGCAGCGGCACAAGCCCGCCAATGGTGGTCAACGAGGTGAGCAATACTGCGCGGAACCGGTCACGGCTTGCGCCGATGGCAGCAGTCGCCAGATCCTCGCCAAGCCTCAGCCGTTCCTGCAGCCGCGACACCAGGATGATGGAATCATTGACGAGGATGCCCGAAAGCCCAAGCAGCCCGATCAACGACAGGATCGTCAGTTGGAAGTCCATGACCCAGTGGCCATAGACAGCACCGACAGCGCCAAATGGGATGATCAGCATCACTGCAAACGGTTTGAAGTAGCTGCCGAACACCCACGCCAGAATGATGTAAATCACCGCCATCGCGATCATTGTGCCAAAGCCCAGGTCGCGAAACGCGTCACGCTGCTCCTGAGAGCGGCCACCGAACCTGTAGTCGATGCCGTATTTTGACACGATCTGATCGAGGACACCGGACGTGGTGAGCGTTTCAGTCACGTCATCGGTTGTCGTGACTGCGTTGTCGATATCACCGGTCACGGATATCGTCGTGCGGCCATCCTTGCGTTGAATGGCTGAGAAGCCTTGGCGTTCCTGCAACGTCACAATCTCGGCAAGCGGTACGTCGTTGCCGATTGGGCTGCGCAGATACATCTCACGCAATTTGGCCGAGCCCTCTCGCTCTGATGCCATGGTCAGTTGAACAGCCACCTCATCATCGCCACGCGCGAACCGGAACGCGTTGACGCCATCAACAGCATTGCGCACCTGCTGGCCGACGCTGTCGAGCGTGAAGCCCAGAGCCGAGCCGCGCGGGGTCAATGTCATGATGATTTCAGGCTTGCCGTAGGGCAGGTCATCTTCCACGCCAGAGACGCCAGGAATTGCCGCGACCACGCCTGTCACCTCGACGGCGGCTTCCTTAAGCACGGCGATGGATGGGCCGAGCAGTTCCACATCAATGTCTGCACCGGGGGGGCCACCACGGCTTTGGCGAATGGAGAAGCGTCGGATCGACGTCAATTGCGGTGCTTCCTCCCGCCATGCATTGACGATGTCCGGCGTGCGGATTGTGCGCGTTTCCGAAGTAGTCAATTGCACTTTGATGCGCGCGAGATTGTCGCCTTGCGACCGTCCCGAAGAGCCAACGGTGACGAAAGTTGCGTCGATAAGCTTTTCGCCGGTGTCGCCCGACAGTTTGCTTTCAGCCCGCCGAAGCGCTTCTTCATAAAGCTGGACTGCGCGGACAAGTTCAGGCTCCGGCGTGCCCGGGTGGGCGATAACGCTTGCCGAGATGTTTTCGGATTCAGGCGACGGAAAGAAGACGAAACCTACCTGTCCGCTGGCCGTCAGTCCGCGCGCGACGACAAGGATGAGGCCGACGGACAGCGCCAAGGTCACATAGCGCCAATTGTAGGCCAGCGTGACCAACCAGTTGAATGGCCCGGCCCGCACCCAGTCAAAGCCTGCATCGAACGTCCGGCGGAAAGCGCTCTCGTTTCGGACATCGTCGCCACTTGAAGGCCGGCCAATGCGGCGCACAAGCATCAGCACCAGTTCCAAAAAGACCGCGATGGCAACGGCTGCCGCAGAGATGATGGCGGCGATGACAAGTGGCTCCTGTTCCGCGCGCATCGCATCCAGCGCTAGCAACCAAGGCACCTGCGAGATGAAGCCACCCTCGCCCGCAAAGCGCGTAAAGAACGCAGCGCAGAACAGCGTGATGCCCAAGCCGATGAAGAACACCCGCCACCACGACCAGCGCCGCGGCTTTTGGCCTGCTAGCGCATGCGACAGGTGGCCGGGCAAAATGAAGAAACACTCAACAAGGCTGGCAATAGCCACCGCAGCCACGACGACCGGCAGCACCGCCACGATCTGGCCGATGGTCCCAGTGATCAGCAGGAGCGGAAGGAAAGTTGCGAGCGTCGTCGTCAACGCTGCGGTCACGGGCGTGAACATGGCGCCCACGCCATTTTCGGCCGCCGATACGGGGTCGTCACCCATTTGAAGCCGCGTGTCGGTGTGTTCTCCAACGACGATGGCGTCATCCACGATAACGCCGAGCATCATGATGAGCGCGAAGAGCGAGAACATGTTTATGGTTTGGCCAAGCACATACATGATGCCGATGGTGGCGAGCAGCGCGACCGGAATGCCGACCGCCACCCAAAACGCAATGCGCGCGTTCAAAAACAGGAAGAGTACGACGAGCACGATGGCGAGGCCGGTCAGACCGTTTTCAATCAGCAGCATGATGCGGTCGCCAAGCGCTGCGGCGCGAACCTCATAGACTTGCAAGTCCAGACCCGTGGCCAATTGCGGGCGCAGCTCTTCCACATAGGCCGCAAGGATCGCATTGGATGTCAGCGTGTCGGCGGTCGGGGTCGCCATGATGTCGAGTTCGATGGCCAACCCACCCTTCGACAGGCCACGCACGCCGCTTTCATCAAACGTGTCAGCGATCGTTGCGACATCGCGCAGGAATATCTTTTCACCGGACGCAAAGGATCTGATCTCGATGTCCCCTAGCGCGCGGGGGGTTGTTTCCGCTGCGACGGTGCGCAGTTGCCGCTCCACGTCGCCATCGAGCGCACCCGAAGGCCTGTCGCGACTTGCCCGCGTTACCGCCAAGGCGACTTCATCAATGGTTACGCCAAGGCGGCGCAGATCATAGTCGGAGATTGCGATCTGTAGTTCCGGCGACCTAAGGCCGGTGAACGTAACCCGGTCGATGCCGCGTTCAATCAACTCATCGCGGATGCGCTTGGCGGTGCGGCGCACGGTCGCCTCGGCAACATCGCCGCCAATCGAAATCGACGCCACGCGATCAAAGAACTGGCTTGCGCTGACCTTCGGGTCCTCGGCATCCTCGGGCAAGGCAGTGATGGCGCGGGCTGCGTCTTCGACATCGGCCACGGCTTTGGCCATATCGTAACCTTCGGTGAAGGTCAGGCTGATCGAGCCCGTTCCCTCACGGGCGTACGAGTTGATCTCATCCACGCCGTTGATGAACCGCACCTCGGGTTCGACAATGGCCAACACATTTTGCTCAACATCTTCCGGGCTGGCTCCAGACCACGCGACCGAAATGGTCACCGAGTTGCGCTCGATGGTGGGAAAGAACTGCGTGTTGATCCGGGCCAGCGCAAACAGGCCGAACAGGATCATCAGGACCATCAGCAGATTGGCGGCGTTCGGGTGGCGGATGAAGACCGAAACCAGATTGCGCGGCGCGGCAGATGATGGTGTCAGTTTCATCGCGATCAGTTTCCGTTGCCCGAGCCTGCCCTTGGCCCGGCGCCATCACGCGCGCCGTTGCCTCGGCGTTGCTGAGCTTCGCCTCCGCCTTCGGCACCAGCGCCTTCGCCACGATCGCCGCTTTCGCCGCGCTCGCCACGTGGCCGCTGTGGCTCATCACCGGTTCGCACCGCAACGCCGTCGTCTGCGTTGGAGAGCCGCGTTGTCAGCACCGTTGCGCCCGCGTCCAAGCCTCCAACGATGGCTTCGGAACCATCGAAGGCGTGGAGCGTGATCATCTCGCGCCGCAACTCGCCGTCATTGATCAAAAAGACGCTTGGTCCATCATAGATCGCGCGCTCCGGAAGTCGCACACTTGCCTCATAATGGCGGTCCGGTACCTGCAGCGAGACAAATGCGCCGGGTCGTATCTGCACTTCATTTGCATCGGGGTCAGCGATGCGCGCATAGACATCGATGCCGCCGCGCTCCGATGCAACGTCCGCGCCGAGGCGGGTTACCTGCGCCGTGTAGGCGTATGTCTGCCCGCCAACGCGCCACCCGACGCCAATTTCGCGGCCAATCAAGGGATCGCCATCCACGGCAATCCGGCCATATTGCGCGTCGGTCAACGTGAAGCGGACTTCAAGTGCGCGGTCATCATACATGGAAACAACGACGTCACCGGCCGTGACTTGGCGGCCCGCTTCAACTGATGCGGTGCGCACAACGCCTGTGAACGGTGCAGCGACGCTGCCGTCGGCGAGATTGCGCTCAGCACGACGCAGGTTCAGCGCCAAGCGGTCGGCTGCGGCCTCTTGTTGAACAAGGCGAGCTTCTTCGATGGCGATGTTGTTTTCACGCTGCGCCACGGCTTGGCGGCGCTGGGAGAGGATGAGAGCACGATCTTCCACTTGCTTGGCATTGAGCGTGCCGTTGTCGCGCAGGACTTGTGCGCGTTCCAGATCGGATTGCGCAAATGCGAATTGCTCGCGTGCGATCTCCATTTGGATGGTCTCGGATGCAATTCTTGCGCGGATTTCCACAATGGACGCATTGGTCTGCGCCAGGTCCGCACGCGCTTCTGCGACAGCCACTTCAAGATCAAACGGATCGATGGAAAAAAGCGTTTCGCCGACTTCGATGCGGTTGCCCACCGCGAGGTCGGGATGGACTGAAATTACCTTGCCTGCGCTGGCGGGTCGAATGTCGATGGTGCGACCGGCAACGACCTCGCCAAAGAGGTTTAGTGTCGGGCGATGCTCAGACAGGGTCGCCGCCAGGCTGTCGACGGGGATCGAACGGTTGAAGCTCGGTCGCGCGCCACGCTCCGGCTGGGCGGCAATCATGCGCTCCATGACCGTATACGCACCTGCGAGGACACCGACCATGAGGACCAATTGAATGAGCGCACGCGCCGTCGAGACCACGACCGAGCGCTTGGGCGCCGGCGCGGTGCGTTCCGTCGACAATTCGTCGTCAACAGTCGTGACAGTCTTGTCCTCGACAGGCTTCAACATACGGGCGCACCTCGTTTGGCATAAAAATAGGCCGTGTCTTCGCAGGTGCAAATTAAAGTTTGGTCATTTACCTAACCGCGCTCACGCGGTGCGATAGTCATCGGGATTGAACACGCGCACCGTGGAACAAAACTCGCACGTCACCGTAATTCGTCCATTCTCCACCGCATCGTCGCGCTCATCCTGCGACATGGATTTGAGGAGCTGATCGAGCTTTTCATCACTGCACGAACAGACATCCCTCACCTGTTGGGTGTCATAGACACGCACGCCGCGCTCGTGGAAGAGGCGGTACAGGAGGCCGTGTGGCCCAATGTCTGTGTCGAGCAGTTCATCATCGTCAATCGTGCCGATGAGGGCCTTGACCTCTTCCCACGCATCATCGTCGTCGACGTCTGGCAGTTCGACGCCCTCCGGCGCATCGCCCGGATGGAGATCGCGCTGGCGGATGCGATCTTCAGATTCCGGTAGGAACTGCGCAAGCAAGCCACCCGCACGCCACGTGGCTTTCACGGCGCCCGTCTCATCGCGCGTATGCAGCCGACCAACGGCAAGACGCACTTCCGTTGGCAATTGTTCAGATTGGCGGAAGTAATTGCGGGCGATTTCCTCAAGCGACGTGCCATCGAGCGAGACAACGCCCTGATACCGCTGCATGTAGTTGCCCTGATCGACCGTGAGCGCCAAAACGCCTTTGCCAAGCAGGTCCTCCGGGTCGGCCTTTCCGGCGTCCACGGCCGCTGCAACCGCCTCGGCGTTGTAGCGGGCATAGGCGCGCATCGCATCGGGCGTGGAAAAATCGACAACAAGCAGCGACACGGGCCCATCGGTTTGCGCCTGTGCGATGAATTTGCCTTTGAACTTGAGCGATGTGCCGAGCAGAACCGTCAGGACTGCCATTTCGCCGAGCAGCCGCGCGACGGGCTCAGGATAGTCGTGCCGCCGCAGAATCGCGTCAATCGCATCCCCGAGCAGAACTGAACGGCCCCGCGCATCGAGCGCTTCCACGTGAAATGGCACAACGGCATCGGTGCCTGCTGGCGCAATCGTGTCTGTACCGGGGGATGATGTGGCTGTGGTGGGCTGACCGGGATTGATCATCGTTTCGTCTCCTTCGGCCCGGCACGTGTTAAGCGCGCAAAACGGTCAGCGCGCCAGACACCATTCCATGATTGCTTTTTGCGCGTGCAGCCGGTTTTCAGCCTCATCGAAAACCACCGACTGTGGCCCGTCAATGACGGCGTCGGTGACCTCTTCGCCACGGTGCGCAGGAAGGCAGTGCATGAAAATGGCATCGGGTTTGGCCCGGGCCATGAGTTCTTCGTTTACCTGATACGGTTGGAACACATTGTGTCCCTGCGCACGATCTTCAAGCCCCATGGATACCCAGGTGTCGGTGATCACGGCATCGGCACCGTCAACGGCGGCCTCTGGATCGGCAGAAAACGTCACTTGCGCCCCGTCATTTCGGGCAGCATCCATGAAGCGGGCTTCCGGCTCATTGCCCTGCGGGCTGGCGATGGCCATGCCATATCCAAACTTCGGGGCGGCCTCCAGAAGTGAGTGCAGCACATTGTTGCCATCACCGGTCCAGGCAATAGTCGCGCCTTCAATGGAACCTTTGTGTTCCTCAAAGGTCATGATGTCAGCCATGATCTGGCAGGGATGGGTGTCATTGGTCAGGCCGTTGATAACCGGCACCGTGGCGGCCTCGGCAAGCTCGAGCAAGCGCTCATGGTGCGATGTGCGGATCATGATGATATCGACATAGCGCGAGAGCACTTTGGCCGTGTCGGCAATGGTTTCATCACGGCCCAATTGCATGTCTGCGCCGGAGAGCACGATGGTCTCGCCACCAAGTTGGCGCATGCCAACATCAAACGAGACGCGGGTGCGTGTCGATGGCTTTTCAAAAATCATGGCAAGCGTTTTGCCCGCCAGCGGCTTGTCTGCCGTGCCCGCTTTCAGCGCGGCCTTGCCGGTCTTTGCGTTGTCGATGATCGCGCGAAGCTCTTCAGCGGGCAGTTCGGCGATGTCGAGAAAATGTCTCATGGCCCAATAATTCCAAATGTCAGTCGGGGCATTCTGGCGGTGTGTTTGCGCGCGTTGCGTCAGGCCGCTTTGGCTGCACGCACGGCGCGCGCTGCATTGTCGAGACGCGATACGGCCTCTGCGATCTCCTCTGCCGTCGCATTCAAAGGCGGCAAGATGCGGAGCACGTTGTCCCCGGCGGGTACGGCAAGCATGTGTTCGGCGTATAGGGCTTGAAGAACTTCCGTGTTCGCGGCGACGCATTTCAGGCCCGTCAACAAGCCCTTGCCGCGCACGCCGTCAAAGACGTCTGGATAGCGATCGATCAGTGACGCGAGGCCCTGTTTGAGGCGCAGCGCCATGTCTTCGACATGTTCCAGAAATCCGTCTTCAGTGACGGTTTCAAGCACGGCTTCGCAGACGGCCATGGCCAACGGGTTGCCGCCATAGGTCGAACCGTGACTGCCAAGCTGCATGCCGGAAGCGGCTTCGGCATTGGCGAGACATGCGCCCACGGGAAAACCGCCGCCAAGCGCTTTGGCGATGGCCATGATGTCCGGCTGAGCATCGGCGGCGTGCTGGTAGGCAAAGAGTTTGCCGGTTCGCCCCACGCCGCATTGAACCTCGTCATAGATCAACAGGATGCCGTGCTCGTCACACAGCGTACGCAGGCCCGTCAGGCACTGCCCCGGCAAATCGCGCAGGCCGCCTTCACCCTGCACGGGTTCGACGAGGATGGCCGCTGTCTGTTCGTTGATCGCCGCTTTTAACGCGTCATGGTCGCCAAACGGCAGATGGTCAAAGCCATCCATATGCGGCGCAAAGCCCTCCATATATTTCGCGTTGCCTGCCGCTGAAATCGTGGCGAGCGTCCGGCCATGGAACGCGCCGTCAAAGGTGATGATCCGGGTGCGCTGATGATCGCCCTTGGCATGATGATACCGCCGCGCGGTCTTGATCGCGCATTCGAGAGCTTCAGCGCCTGAATTGGTGAAGAACACCTTTTCGGCAAAGGTGTGCGCGACGAGCATATCGGCCACACGCTCTTGGCCTGGAATCCGGTAGAGGTTTGAAGTGTGCCAGAGCTTTTCCGCCTGCCGCTTCACCGCATCAACGAGCTTCGGATGCGCATGGCCCAGGACGTTGACCGCAATGCCAGAGCCAAAATCCAGGAAAGCCTGGCCATCCTCATCATAAAGCCAGACGCCTTCACCGCGCGCCACGGCAAACGGGGTTCGATTGTAGGTGTCGTAGAGGTGTTGAGGTTGGGCCATGTCAATGTTTGCCGGTCGTTGAAACAAAAAATGCCGCTCAGACGTGAACGGCTAACCGACCTAAAAGCGGGTGGTGGCAAATGTCAAATTTTGGCGCAGACCGCTCGTTTACGACACATTCAGACCCGTCACCGTGCAAGTTGGGGACAAATACGCAAAACGATTCCTGTCCACAGGCGCGACTCTTGAAACGCCGAGTCCGGGCATACTATTGTCTCCGGGCAGGCAAGTGCCGCGTAGAGTTTGACCTAAAAAGTTTTGCGTTAATGTCGCCGGTTTTGGGACGAAACCGAGCCACAGGGATGGATTCTGCCGACAATCGAGGAGAGACAAGTGAGTTGGACAGATGAACGCGTCGAGACCCTTAAAAAACTTTGGGCCGACGGGCTGAGCGCAAGTCAAATTGCAGCCAAGCTGGGAGGGGTGAGCCGCAACGCCGTGATCGGCAAGGTGCACCGCCTCAAGCTCGCGCCACGGGCGAAATCAACCAAACAGAACGGGCCGAAGGTCAAGCGCGTACCATCAAGCGCGGGACGGCCCATGGCATCGCAGTCCTCGCGATCAAGAAACGCCTATGGCGGCGGCGGAAACGTTGGCGCTGTCGGCGGCATGCGAACATCATCCGGCATGGGCGGCGGCGGCACGCATTCGGTTGGCGCAACGGCGCTAAAGGCAGATCAGCAGGCTGTTGCATTTGCGGAACCGGATCAGCGTCCGATTGAAGATATCGTCGTGCCGATTGCAAAAAAGCTCACGCTGATCGAATTGAACGAACAGACCTGCAAGTGGCCACATGGCGACCCATTGTCGGGCGAGTTTTACTTCTGCGGACACAAGACCGACGACAAGTCACCCTACTGCAAATATCACGGCAAGCTGGCTTTCCAACAGCCGCAAGATCGTAGACGTTCGCGGTGAAGCCTCCCAAGGCGCATCCAAAAAGAAGCCCGCGTAATGCGGGCTTTTTTGTGCATCAATCCGGCTAACTCTGATCAGTTGCTTTCAAGCGCGTATCCCGCGCCGCGCACCGTGCGAATGGGGTCTCGCAGGCGACCAATGTTGATGGATTTGCGCAAACGACCGATATGCACGTCAACCGTGCGATCATCGACATAGATGTTTTCACCCCACACTCCATCCAACAACTGCGCCCGCGAGAACACGCGACCGGGTGCCTGCAGGAAGAACTCCAACAACCGAAACTCGGTTGGCCCAAGGCGTATCTCATGGCTGTTACGATAGACGCGGTGTGTCTCGCGGTCGAGTTCGATGTCGCCGACGCGCAAGACATCGGCCACGATTTCGGGGCGGGCGCGGCGCAGCATTGCCTTGACGCGCGCCATCAACTCCGGCGTTGAGAACGGCTTGACCACATAGTCGTCAGCGCCTGTCGTCAGCCCGCGAATGCGTTCGCTTTCCTCGCCGCGCGCGGTGAGCATGATGATCGGCACCTGCTTGGTCTGATTGCGCGCACGCAGGCGGCGACACAGCTCAATTCCGCTGACGCCCGGAAGCATCCAATCGAGAATGAGCAGGTCCGGTGTCTTTTCCTGAAGCGCAACTTCGGCCTCGTCGCCACGGAGCACGGTGTCGACCTGATAACCCTCAGCCTCAAGGTTGTAGCGCAGGAGGACGCTCAGCGCCTCTTCGTCTTCAACCAGCATGATGTTTGGTGCCGCAGGCATCGTATTCAAACTCCCGGTTTAGGCACTTGGGTCTTCAACGCTCACATTGTGGCTGTTGTCTTCCTTCGGGCGCTCGGCATCCATCTTCTCGCCCTTGACCATGTAGTAAACGCTTTCGGCGATGTTGGTCGCGTGGTCGCCGATGCGCTCAATGTTCTTGGCGCAAAACAGCAGATGCGTGCACGTGGTGATGTTGCGCGGGTCTTCCATCATATAAGTGAGCAGTTCGCGGAAAAGCGACGTGTACATCGCATCGATCTCGTCATCGCGGTCGCGAATATACTCCAACTTCTCAATCGTACGTGTGCCGTAGGCGTCGAGCACTTCTTTCAACTGTGCAAGCGCAAGCTCCGACAAATGCTCAATGCCGCGCACAACCTGCGGGCCATGGGTTCGTTCGCTGACAGCCTCGGTGCGCTTAGCGATGTTTTTTGCCAGATCGCCGATGCGCTCCAAATCCGAGGCAATGCGCAATGCGGCGAATACCTCACGCAGGTCGCTGGCCACGGGCTGGCGTTGCGCAATCACCAGGATGCACTTGTCATCAATGATGCGCTGGCCCTCATCCAGCACCAGATCATCGAGCACCACGCGCTGCGCTAGCTTGAGATCGGACTCCATCAACGCCTTGGTGCCGAGCTCGAGCATCCGCTCGGCGTGTCCGCCAATTTCCGCGATCTTGTGCGCGAGGAAGCTCATGTCTTCCTCGAACGCAGTGATGGTGTGTTGTGATAAAATCATATGAGGGTGGTCCGAATCGAGAGGTCTGATTCCGCCCACATTACCACAGGTTAGCCGAAGCGGCCGGTGATGTAGTCCTGTGTCCGCTTCTCAGACGGGTTCGTGAACATTGTTTCCGTATCGTCGACTTCAACGAGCTCGCCCAAGTGGAACATAGCCGTGCGCTGCGACACGCGGGCAGCCTGCTGCATGGAGTGGGTCACGATGGCAATCGTGTACTCTTGGCGCAGTTCATCA
>JBCBHR010000017.1:0-12354 GCA_038525365.1 Pseudomonadota bacterium
AGGGTCGTCTTGCCCGCACCATTGGGGCCAACGATCACGGCGATTTCGCCCTTGTTAACGCCAAGCGAGCAGTCGTGCAGGATGTCCTGAGCGCCGTACCCACCTGTCATGTTTTCGCCCGCGAGGAACATCAGCTCATTGGTATCCGGTTATTCTAGCTCGGTCGCGCCGATGAATTCGGCGTGAAGGCTTTGGTGGGCCTCGGTGAATTCCTGGCCGAAGACGTGGGTCATGGCCTGCACGCTGCGGTCTTCGGACACGATGATCGTGTTGGCGTATACGATGTCTACGCCGTTCAAATTCACCGTGTAGACGATTGTCTCGGCGCTGGTTTCATCAACGGCCACCGCATAGGAGGTAAGGATCGGCACTTCTGATGGCGCAATACCGGCGCCGCCTGCAGCGTTCTGGATGATCGCTTCCCGGATCAACGCGGTGCTGGCACCATCCTTGGTCCCAAAATCTTCAACGATGAAAACGCCATAATTGGTGTCGCTGTGATGAAAAATTGCGCTGGCCGCGCCGGGGGCACGGTCAAGCGGCGTCCAAGTCGCTTTATCCCCGCAAAACGAGACACCTCGTGAGATCGAACTGCAGGACGGATCGGCGTCTGCCGCTTCAGCTGTTGCGTCCTTGACAGTCACGTCGCCAGAAAGAGACAGAACGGCGGCCGCAAGTCCGATCGCAACGCTACGCATTCTCTCTGGCCTTGTTCTTCAGGCCACGACCCAGATAGGCTTCGATGACCGCCTCGTTACTCTTCACCTCTTCCGCTGTACCAGTAGCCAGCACAGAGCCTTCCGCCATCACAATGACCGGGTCACACAGGCGACCGATGAATTCCATGTCGTGCTCGATCATGCAAAAGGTATAGCCACGCTCACGGTTGAGGCGGATGATCGCGTCGCCCACATCTTTGAGGAGTGTACGATTGACGCCCGCGCCAACCTCGTCGAGCAGCACGACTTTGGCGTCGACCATCATGGTGCGGCCAAGTTCGACCAGCTTCTTTTGGCCACCTGACAGATTGCCTGCCAGTTCGTTTGCCAAATGCGTGAGGTTCAGGAAGTCGATGACGTCCATCGCCCTCTCGCGGATTTCGCGCTCCTGCTTGCGCACTTCGCCCCAAGAAAGCCACGCATTCACAAGGCTTTCGCCCGCCTGACCGCCCGGCACCATCATGAGATTTTCCAGCACAGTCAGCGTCGAAAATTCGTGGGCGAGTTGGAATGTGCGCAGCAGGCCCTTGTCAAAAAGCGCATGTGGCTCAAGGCCGGTGACATCTTGCCCGTCGAGCACAATGCGTCCGCTGGTGGGCTTGATGTTGCCTGCGATGATGTTGAAGAGCGTGGTCTTGCCTGCGCCATTGGGGCCGATCAGTCCGGTGATCGAGCCGCGCTCGATCTTGAGCCAGGTGTCATTGACCGCCTTGACGCCGCCGAAGCTTTTCGAAACCGCCTGAACTTCGATCATGAATACCTGCTGACCCGGCAAACAATCGCCCAAATGCAATTCGCGCGCTTGTGCATTGCAACAGCTTGGGCGTCAACTGCCAAGCTCTTTCGAGCGATCCCGCGCAGCCTCAACGGCGCGGCGGATCAGCGGTCGCATACCCGTGCTATCGTCCATCAAAACGTCCAACGCTGCCGCCGTTGTGCCATTTGGGCTGGTGACCTGTTTTCGCAATTCGGCAACGTCGTCGTCTGCAACGCTTGCATAATTGGCAGCGCCGACCACGGTTTGGAGCGCTAAAGTGTGCGCAATATCTTGCGGCAGGCCCGCCGAAACACCGGCATCGCGCATCGCTTCGACCATGTGAAAAACATAGGCCGGGCCGGAACCCGAAACGGCGGTTACGGCATCCATCAGCGTTTCGTCGTGGATGGTGGCGACCTTCCCGCTGGCGGCCATCAAAGCCTCCACGTGTGCAAGCCGTGGCTTGTCGGTCGCGGCATTGGGGCAAACCACCATCATGCCTTGGCCGATGGCGGACGGCGTGTTGGGCATGACCCGGACAATCGCTGCGCTTTCGCCAAATGCCTCGCTGAAACGCGCAATGCCGATGCCTGCCGCGACGCTGACGATGGTCGGGTTCGACCGTGCGGCCATGTCGAGATAGTCACGGAGCACATCGCCAAGAACCTGCGGTTTGACCGCAAATATGATGATCTCCGTCTGAAGTTCAGGCGGCAAATCGTTCGCACTTGAAACCGCTTGAACG
The DNA here is from genome assembly GCA_038525365.1 of Pseudomonadota bacterium. GTDB lineage: Bacteria > Pseudomonadota > Alphaproteobacteria > Rhizobiales > Rhizobiaceae > JBCBDX01. Next base: position 2,222 of record JBCBHR010000017.1, read on the forward strand.
CCGAGGCTTTGCGCGCGTTGGCGAAGCGCGCCTGTCGGTTCAACGACCCAGACCGTTTGTGGCCGCAGAACGCTTTGCTCCAACCAACCGGCCAACATGGCAAAACCCATATTGCCACAACCAACCAAAACCACCTGCGCCTTGTCGCCCATGATCATCCTCACGTTTCTTGAGGAAGCGCATAGCGCGCTGTGCGCCGAGGCGAAAGGTCAGGCCGTGACGCGGAACCGCGATACCAGCCGCAGGCCAAACAGCGCAAACACCATGGAGAGCCAGACCGCATCAATCCGGTTGAAGAAAAAGCTCTCAAGCGAGCAGTTGAGCGCCGCGAAAACCGCCATCATGTAGAAGAGGTCGGCGAGATGGCGATTGGCAGCTGTGTCCGGTGTTGCAAGATATTGCAATGCAGGCGAGATCACCGTCAGCCATGCGATCAACGCAAAGCCCACCACGCCATAAAAGAGCCAAGCATCAAGGAAGCCGTTGTGGCCGTGCCCAATGCCGCGGGGGTCCCAGGCTGTGTCAAAGGGCTGTTCGGCCGTGGTGACGATAGGCGTGCCCCAAAACCCGTCATAGCCAAATCCGGTCAAAGGGTGCGTCCAGATATGGTTTTTGGCGAACTCCCAGATTTCGACACGACCGGTATAGGTCGTCAACGGATCAAAAACGCGCAGAACGCTGTCCAAGACCGGCGAAAACACCGTGCCGACGGTGAGTGCATGGGCACCGATAATCATGGCCAAACCGGCAATTGGCACCAGCACCCGCAAGCCAAGCCATTGCGGCAGCAGCACAAGTCCGACCACGACCGGCAGCAGGGCAATGGTGGTTTTTGAGCCGGACTGAAAAACAAACAGCGCGCTTGCAGCCAACAACAGCCAGCCTGAGATTTGCCAGCCGCGACGGATCGCAAAGATGGCGACAAAGACAATCATCGCCACAGCCGGACCAGCGACGTTTTTGTGCACGAACACGCCGCGCCAAAGGCCCACATGTTGGGCTTCGACTTCAAAGGCTTGGTGGACCGCAGCCAGTGGATTGAGCAGAAGCCCCCCGTAAGAAGCGATCATCACGAGACCACCTGCGCCGACCAGCGCGGCAGTCAGGCGCCGTTCTGTTGGCGCGATGGCCACGATCGTTGCGGCCATCACCACGGTGATGACGGAAAACGTTGCGCCACGCGATGCCTCACCACCACCCGGACTGATGATGTAGCCCGAGATCAATATCCAGACGATCAGCAACGCCCAGCCCGGCGAAGCAAGTCGAAGCAGGATGGCAGGGCGCACGCTGGTGACAAGCGTTAGGAGAAGCAGACCGGTTGTGGCCGTATAGCCCAACTGGTTGAGCAGTGATCCCTGATAGAGGACCGGCTGACCCCCCTGAAACGGGCGAAATGACACCCACAGTATGATCAACGCCGCGCCAGCGAGCAGCGTTCGCCAACTGTCTCCAAGCTCAACGGCAAGTTGACGGTCGAGGTCAGTCCTGTGGATTTCGGTATTGTTCATTGGCGTATCCAAACTCCGACGCCGCGCGGCCAAGCGCGATGTGGACCGGGTACAATGAACACAGGAAAGAACCGGTCTTGATGTAGTTTTTCGCAAAACGGATTGGCGATGCAGCGATCAGCGCTGCCGTGCGCCCCAACGTGACGGCGGTGCCAAAGCGCTCCTTTGCGCGCTGGCGATGTTCAATCAGCGCGGACAGTTGGCCATTGCGCAAGGATCGCTTTTGTATCCAGTCCCACGACACTCGTTGCTCAGGTGTCGTCTCGCGGACAACGGCCTCGTTGCACCATGCCGTCTTGAAGCCCTTGACCATTGCGCGCCGGATGAAATCGGAGTCGCCGCCGCCCGTGAAGTTGAAGGCCAAGTCCATGAACGGCTGCGGCATCGCTTCGAGCACATCGCGGCGGATGGTCAAATTCCCCGACGAGTAGATCACATCCACCGGCCCGGTCTCCGCATAATGCGGCGTGAACACAGGGTGGGATTTCCACTTTTCTTCCGGACTGCCCTCAAAGATTGGATATTGCGGCCCTCCAACGAGGCCGGCATCGTATGTCTCGGATGTCGAACATGCAGCCTCGATCCACTGCGGCTCCGCCAATTCATCATCGTCGATCACGCACACGAACTTCAAATTCGGAAACTGCGTAAACGCCGTGAACCAGCCCGCATTGTAGGCGTTGCAATTGCCCCGATCGTGGGCAATCACAACCACTCCGTTATACGTATCGTCATCGAATTTAGGGCAAGCAACCGCTGCGCCCTCGCGCTTTTCCGCTTCGTTTTCCATCACGATGATCGCAACGTTGCGGTCGGTCTGCTGCGCCTTGATGGTGTCCAGCGTGCGGATCAGATGTTCAGGGCGTCGGAATGTCGGGATTGTCACAGCAACTTCGACCGCAGCCTTGTCGAGGCCGGGCGATTGCGCGACGAGTGAAATGTTGTCGGCCAAGCGCTGTTTCATGTCCACTCCGATGACTGGAAATTCTCACACACGTTTAGCGCGCAACCCTTAAAAAACGGTTGGATTAAGCGGACCTTCAGGACTGCTTGGTAACGATTGGCAAACGCCGGACACATTGACATGCGCATCGTTTTCGCCACATCGCTGGTCCCGACACTCCCGACCGATAGCGGTTTTGAGATCGCGAACCGCGCGATTGTCGAATGCCTGATCCGGCTGGGTCACGATGTTCAGATCATCGGCTTTCAATGGCCTGAACGGGAGACGCAATTTCCCGATCAGACGCACACGCTCGCAGAGCTTGATGTGAAAACCGACAATGCAAGTGGCAAACAGAAGCTGGTCTGGCTCGCCCAAGCGGTACGGTCCAACACGACATTTGCGGCAGCGAAATTGCAGGTGTTGCAGCATGGTGCTTTCGGTAAAGCGCTGGACGCGCTTAAGCCTTTTGACGCGCTGATCGTCAACGGCATCCCAATCGCCGGAGCGTTTGAAGAAGCGTTGTCGCGCTATCCGTTCATCTATGTGGCGCACAATCAGGAAGCGTTGGCTGCCGAGCATGCTGCCGAAAACGCAGCTGGCATGGTGGAAAAGCTGATGTATCAGCGTGAAACGCGCCAGTTGGCCAAGCTCGAAGCACGGTTGGCGAAGACGGCAAAGTCTGTCTTGGCTTTCACTTCAGACGACGCAGACGCAATGACGAAACTCGGAGCACGTGCCTCCCACCACCTGCCACTTGTCACGCCGCCCACGGGCGAAATCCAAGACCGCGCAGGTGCGCGACCGATCGCTTTTGATGCCGGTATGATTGGCACGTGGACTTGGACGCAAAATAGGATTGGGCTTGAGTGGTTTTTGCAATCTGTCATGCCGCTGATGCCGGAACACACGCGCATAGCGGTCGCAGGCAGCCTGCCGTCCGTGTTCCCTCAGCGCGACAAGCGGGTCACGCTTTTAGGTCGTGTGCTCGATGCCAAGGCTTTTATCCGCTCCTGCCGTGTGTCAATCCTTTGCGCCCGCGCCGGGACGGGCATTCAGCTTAAGACATTGGAGACATTCGAGCTTGGCCTGCCTGCTGTCGCGACGGCTTCATCATTGCGCGGGATTGGTGAGCCTTTGCCAGACAATGTGATTGAAGCAGACACGGCGGAAGCATTTGCAGCGGCATTGAAACAACACATTGTCGATGTGCGCACCGGCTCGGCTCGCGACATGGATGGCACCGCGTTTCGCGCGCATCAAATGTCGCGCATGGATGCTGTCATGGCCGATGCGCTCAATGTCTTTACCAAAAGCATGAGCGCTTAAGGCAATCTCAATTCGGTTGTGTTATGCCGTGACTACACTTTTTCATGGGGCGAACATGAACACGGTCTCGACGCCGGTAAAGCGGTTGGACATTCTTGGTGTGCACGTTTCCGACTATTCGCCCGCTGAGGCGATGGCGTTCGTCGAGGCGTGTATTGAGCACCAACGCTATCAGCCCATTGCCTTCCTGAATGCCAACAACGCCAACATCGCGCACGAAAATCCGAAGTTTCGCGATGCGATGGAACACTTCGTTTCGTTCTCAGATGGCATTGGCGTCGATATTGCGGCCAAGATGCTTTACGGAGCGGCGTTTCGCGCAAATTTGAACGGCACCGATTTGGTGCCCGATCTTCTCCGTTCAGCGAAAAAGCCACTCAAGGTTGGCCTGTTCGGATCAAAGCCCGGCGTTGCAGACCGTGCAGCGGAATTGTTTGCCGGGATCAATCCAATCCATGACGTCAGGGCCATCTCACATGGTTATGTCGGCACGGATGACGCTGAAAGGATATTGGCGAACCTCGAAGAATTTCGCCCCGATATCCTGCTGATTGGCCTCGGCGTGCCGCGCCAGGAGTTTTGGATTGTCGAACATCTAAACGGCACGCACTGCACTGTACCGATGGCGGTTGGAGCACTGTTTGATCTGACAACGGGTCACGTGCCGCGCGCGCCGGCCTGGGTGCGGTCGCTTCGAAGTGAGTGGGTTTATCGCTTGGCCGTCGAACCGCGCCGCCTGTGGCGCCGCTACGTCCTTGGCAATCCGATTTTCCTCTACCGCGTCATGCGCCAGAAATTCTCCAGCGGCGACACGGACGTTGCCAATCAAGGCTCCATTTCATGAGCGGCGCTGGCAGCAAGAAGACAAACGCCATCATCACCGCATCCTATGCGCCGGATTTCGAGCGTTGCGCGATCCTGTGCGAGACCATTGATCGGCACGCGCATGGCTATGATTGCCATTATCTGTTGGTCGACGGCCCCGATCGGGAGCTTTTTGCGAAACTGGCGGGTCCAAAGCGCAAGCTTTTGACCGACACCGAACTTTTGCCATGGTGGTTTCGCCGCGCTCCGCAAGCCATTTCGCCGAAAAAGCGCCGTGTCTGGCTCTCGCCGCTGACACCACCAATGCATGGTTGGCACACGCAGCAAATCATGCGCATCGCAATCGCTCAAAAGATCGACGCTGACGGATTGCTCTACTGCGATTCCGATACCGCATTCCTGTGCGACTATGACCTCAACGACATGTGGGACGGCGATGCCATGCGCCTCTGGCTCGACCCAACCGGCGCGGAAAACGCAGACAATGATCACCAAACATGGGTCAATCATTCCGCGATGGCGCTGAACCTTCGCGATAATGAGAAGGTGGACAACAATTACGTCTGCTCTTTCGTCACTTGGAGCCGCCGGACCGTCGTCGACATGTGTCGGCACATCGAGGACCTTCACGGCAAGCCGTGGATCGCTGTCGTCGCATCGAAACGGAAGTTTTCCGAATGCATGCTCTATGGGGCCTACGTCGATGGCGTACTTGGCGGCAAAGGGCATGTGGGCGATCTGCGGCAGCTTTGCCCCATGCACTGGGTTAACCCTGCGCCTACGGATCAACAACTGGTCAAAATGGCGACCGAACTGTCAGATGGGCAAGTCGGCATGGGCGTTCAGTCAACCGTGCCGATTGATCCAGAGCGCTTCCGCAAGGTTGTCATCGGTGCCACCGCCGCGGCGGCGTGAACCAGCGATCCTCAGACCGGCTTCACGTCACGGTCGAGCACCGAATAGGTGAACGAGGCTGATATCAGGTAAAGCGAAGCAAAGACGGCGTTTGTCCAGAACAGCCAATGCGCCGGGTCCTGTGGCCCGGAAAAGAGCGCGATGATCAGGCCGGCTTTGACCGCACCCAAGACAGCATAGACAATGAGCCGGATCAGCGTTTGGCCGCGGCCATAAAGCAATTCCGACTGGTACTCGATCAGGTTGCGGAACGCCGGAACGAGGATCACCAGCCACAAAAAGCCCGCAGCGGTCGCCACGTTTGACCCGAGTATGTCGGGCTTGATCCAAAGAATGACGACCATTGCCGTCAGTGCCAAGGTCGAAATGAGGAACACGCCGGCTTCGAAGCCAACGCGCATTTTGACCTGACGCATCAGTCCGGGCCGCCGCATCAAGCGCTGCGTGAGCAGCGTTGAGAATGTACGCACAGGCATGGCTGTGAGGTCAACCAGACGCATGATGATCGCGTAAATGCCCGCCGCCGTGCTGCCGCCAAAGGCAAGCACAACCAACTTGTCCAGTTCGGATTGCACGTAAAACAAGACTTCCGCGCCGCTGACCGAAAGTGCGTCCGGCAAACGGCGCAAATAGAGCTTCGGGCGAAACCTGGGGCGCTGGCGTGGATAGAAAACCGCAGCAATCCCGATGGCGGCCACCGCTTGGACCACGAAATAGATGTGCGCCCACGAGGACAGCGAAGGCGCGTCCGACATCGCAAGCATGAGCGCGGCGATGGCCTTCATGGAAAAGCCGATCACGATGATCACAGACGCACGGCCGAACCGTTCCAACCCCTTGTTGACGTTGATCACGGCCTCAATGGTTCGCCAGAAGAGAACCTCGCTGAAAGCGACGAGAAGGAACGCCAGCAGCGCCATTTGACCACCAAAGAATGCCCAATGCACCAGAAGCGCCAAGCCCACGACCACCGGCAAAGAGATGATCTGCGCGAGGATGTAGCCGCCGGTGTAAACGCCGATCAGCTGCGGTTTGACCGTCGCGATCCGGTAGAGCGGTGACAGGAACCCAAACCCCGATACACGCGACAGCACGATGCCGACCGAGGATGCCGTGGCAAACAAGCCGAACTCGCTGATGGTAAGCGTGTTGGCGACGAGGTAGAAATAGAAGAGTTGGATGAAGAGCCGTGCGACATCTCCGGAGACGGCGCGCGCATACTTGTCTGCCAGCACGCGCAGGCTTTCGCGCGCGGGCACAGAAGGGCCAGCATCTGACGCGGTGATCGTCATGCGAGCGGGCTAGCACGGCGTCCCTTAACACCCGGTTTGAGGCCCGCAAATCCGGCGTTTTAGACGTCAGCGGTGGCTGAAATTAACCTTTTGTTTCCCATAAAAAATTAACGTTAGTTTACCGGTGGGCCGCCATGCCCGCGCATTTTTGCGGATTTCGATGTTTGACGAGCGCTCCAAACAGCCCAACCAGTCATTGTTGACGCTCGCCGTCGACAATGCGGGCGAGCCTGTGCGCCGCAGTCGGCGCCACGCAGCGCCATATTCGGGTTCGCTGTTGAACGCACTGGGCACCGCGCAAGCCAAGCCGACAGCACCGCCGCCTGCAGGCGATGATGCAGGCATGTCGCAGATCGAGCGCGAGATCGACGACATCATGCATGATGTGAATGCTGCGCAGGCGCCTAGCGCAGCGCGGCAGCCCTCACGCTCACCTTCACCCTCGCCATCCCATGCCGTTGCGCCGGCACACACTGCGGCAGCGCCCGCGCCGGTCAGCGAAGCGCTTTTGGATCCTGTGATCATCGCGCGCACCATGTGGCGTTGGCGGTGGCCGATTGTGGGTACGACGCTTGCGGGCGCAGCCTTGGGCGTGCTGATCGCGCTGCAGACCCCAACGACCTTCACATCGACGGCGCAGGTCACGCTTGATCCGCGCGAGTTGCGGTTGATCGAGCGCGATCTGACGCCTGAGTTCTTATCGAATGAAGGATCACTGGCTATCGTCGACAGTCAGTTGCAATCCGCATTCTCGGCCCGTGTGCTGCGGCAGGTCGTTAAAAATACGAACCTTGATCAGGACCCTGAGTTCAACGGCACGGGCGACGCCGGACCGGGCCTGCTTGACGGTATCGCGCTCATCAGATCGCTTTTTTCCAATGAAACCTCGGTTGACCGCAGCGAGCGGGTCACGTTGGACAATCTGCGCAACGCGCTTGAGGCCGAGCGTTCGAGCAGCACATTTGTCTTGAACTTCAGCGCCACGTCACGGTCGCCGGACAAGGCAGCGCTGCTTGCCAATGAGCATGCCAAGGCGTTCATCGACCGTCAGTCAGCCTTTGAGTCCGATACAGCAGCGTCGGCATCATCAGCACTGAGCAACCGGCTTGAAACCCTGGAGACAGACCTTCGCGCCGCACAAGCCCGGCTTGCGGATTTCCGCGCGGCCAACAACATCTTTGGCGAGAATGGCGACGAGCTTGGACAAGACGAGGTTTCATCGCTCAACGCACGCCTGATCGATGCGCGCACCGAAACGACCCAAGCGCGATCGCGCGCGCAAGCAGCACAGCGCATCGACGTCTCATCTGTGATCCGCGGCGCCGTGCCAAGCGATCTGACGACGCCCGCGCTGACAACATTTCGCGCGCAATATGCATCGCTTCGCCAAAATGAGGCCAATCTCGCCGCCAGTCTCGGGCCCCGCCATCCGCGTCTCGCCAATGCGCGCGCGTCTGTGGAGGCCGCACGCAGCGACATCGAAGCCGAGGTTCGGCGGATCATCACCTCTGCTCAAGATGAGCTGCAGCGTGCGATCCAAACCGAGCAGGAAATCAACTCGCGTCTGGGTGCAGCAAGCGTTGATCTTGGCGAAAGCAACCAGTTAATCGCCGAGTTGCGCAAGCTACAAAATGATGTGGCGGCGGCGGAAACGATTTACCGCAACGCGCTGGTACGGTCGCGCGAAGCCAACGAGATCGGCGAACTGGGCCGGGTGAACGCAACGATTTCCGCGCCCGCAGAACCACCGCTTGTGAAGTCTTCGGCATCGCGCAGCGTGATTGCAACAGCTGGCGCCATGGGTGGATTTGGCTTTGGCTTGGCGATGGCATTCTTGGTGGGCTGCTATAACAGTATGCGGGCGCGCTTTGAGATGCAGGCCGCTAGGCCCGCGCACAACGATACTACGCCTTCTGGCCCACCGCCGACGAGCGGACACCGCACCCAAACACAGTCCTCTGACACAGGCGACACTTCAATGTATCCGCACCCAAATGCCTATCCGTACGCACCGCATCCAACGCAACAGGCAGCACCGGTCGGCCACGCTGCGCCGCAGCCGGTCTACGCGCAGCCAACTGCGCCCATGCCTGCACCACACTATGCGCAGCCGACCTACGCGCCGCCTATGCAGCCACAACCGCAACAACAACCGGCTCCATATCACCCGCAAGCGATGGCTCCGGCTCCGGCAACTGCGTATTCGCCCTACGCTGCGGTTCCAACTCAGCCGCCGCAGCAGGGATATCCATATGGCCAGCCTCAGCTACAGCCTCAGGCACCGCAACCTATCTACACGCAGCCGCATCAGCCATCCGTGGTTTTCGTGCAGAGCCCACCGGTGCAGCAACAAGCGCCAGCGTCCGATCCGGCCCATGATGCGGAGCTTGATCACCTGCGCCAATCCGTGTCTGACATCCGCGAGGTCGTCGAACATCTGATCGCACAACGCCGAGACCGCCGCAGCCACGGCTGAGGCCAGCCGTTCAATCCAAAACACAGTGCATTTTTGACAAAACTGGAGATGTCCTTGCGGGCGCGCTTTGGCTAAGCGCGACCAACAATCGGGAATGGATCCATGACGACACTTATCGACGGCAAGGCGAAAGCCGCCAGCATCACTGAGCGGGTGGCGACCGAAACGGCGAATTTGGTCAAGCAAACAGGCGTTCAGCCCGGCCTTGCGGTCATCATCGTTGGCGATGATCCGGCGTCAAAAGTCTATGTCGCTAACAAGGGCAAAACCGCGCGTGCCTGCGGGTTCCACTCCATTGAGAAACGCTTGCCGGAAACGGCGACGCAGGCTGAATTGCTCGCCGAGGTAGATGTGCTCAACACCGACACAAATGTGCATGGCATTCTGGTGCAATTGCCGCTTCCCGACCACATCGATGAAGGCAGCGTTATTCAGGCCATTGACGAGCACAAGGACGTGGATGGGTTCCACTTTGTCAATGTCGGCAAGCTCGGCACCGGCGAGACGGACACAGCTTTTGTCCCATGCACGCCTGCCGGTTCGATGCTGCTGGTGCGTGATGTCTTGGGGCCTGATCTGAGCGGGAAGACCGCTGTTGTCGTCGGCCGCTCAAACATTGTCGGCAAGCCGATGTTCAATCTCTTGCTGGCCGCAAACGCTACGGTCACGGTGGCGCATTCGCGCACTGCGGACTTGGCCGCGCTTTGCAAGACAGCCGACATTCTGGTGGCAGCGGTCGGCCGACCGCAAATGATCAAGGGCGATTGGGTAAAGCCGGGCGCAACAATTATTGACGTCGGCATCAACAGGGTCGATGCGCCCGAGCGCGGCGAAGGCAAGAC
>JBCBHR010000018.1:0-12341 GCA_038525365.1 Pseudomonadota bacterium
TATGGCTTACACCGCGCGCATCATCATAGGCTGGCGTGTCGTGGGGTTTCCGGCGCCTCGGTGTAATACGAGGGGTTCAGCTTGTCGAAACTGGCAAGCTCTGCCTTTTGCGGACGCTCATATGTGCCAGCACTTAGCCACGCATTGATGGCGCGGGCCACATGTTTGCGGTGGCCGACAGCTACGGTGACTGTGCGCTCCGCTTGCCTTTGGCCTTTATCGCCGCCGGTCATGCGCATGGCTGTGTCGAGCGCAAAGCGATCGCGCAACGCTTCACCACAACCCTGGCACGCCCGGTGGCCGGATGTAATGGCGTTGGAGCGCTCCATCGAGGCTTGGACAGTGCGGTTGTCGTGTCCACGAGACTGTTGCCGACGGTGAAGTTTCCCTTTTGGTAGAACTTCACCTTCTGCTCAGGGGTGAACTCTTCGATCTTGCTCATATCTGCGACCCGTTATTCAGCTGCTTGGATGACTGCGCCACCGAATTTCGTGGAGATCGCCTTTTGAACTGCCTCAAGCTCGATCACGCCGCCGACAGCAGCAAAGCCGCCAAGAAGCGCTGCGTTGGGAACGGGTCGACCGACATGTTCTTTGGCCAATGCGCTCGCATTGATGCCGACGACGTGGCCGTCCGGCAGATGGGAAACCTGGTCGGTGATACCAAGCTCATTCCAGGTCTTGGTGGAGTTGACGGTAACGAGGGGAAAATACGGCGGATGGGCCACCGATCAACGCGATACCATTCAGACCTGATCGGCATTAGGGAGCGCTTGTATGAGCCTCTTGGAACCGGCATGTTTGGCGAGGCCTTTTCTTGGGCCGTGGGGACCAAACGCCATGAATGGATCGCGCATTCCTACGGTGTATCCGGTCGGCATGGTCGTTCGGGCCATGTTGCGCGGTGGCGAGCGCGACATGCTCGCGCTGCTCCCGAACGGAAAACACAATGCGCCGATGACCCGCATTGGCCACACACGGCGCGGGATCTATCTCGTCGACGATCCTGCGCTAATCCGCGAGATCATGGTGGAGCGGGTCGAGGCGTTCCCGAAAAACGACCTGTTCAATCAAGCGCTCTCACCGCTGATCGGTGACGGCGTTTTCATCGCTGACGGCGCGCAATGGGAAGCCCAACGCAAACATTTGGAACCGTCGATCCGGTTTCTGCGCAGCGGAGAAGCCAAGTCGCATCTGAACGATGCAGCCGGTGCGGCGTGTGACCGATTGAGCGGCATCGCCAATGCAGCCGTGGATCTCGGGCGCTTCTTCAGTGCGGTAACCGCAGACGTGATGCACCGGCTGTTGTTTGGCACTCCACTGGACGGCGCGGCTGCCACCAAGCTTCACCATGCGTTTTCACGGTTTCAGAAAGATGTGGCCGCAGTTCGCCTGTCTGCGATCCTGCTCAAGCCACCATTTCGAGCGACAGTGCAAAAGCCTTCGGCGCTTCAAGCAGCGCAGACCATTCGGGAGTATCTGCGCGCGCAAATCGCGCAGACGCATGCAGCAGCCAATGGCCCTGGTGAGACGCTGACATCGCTCATCACCCACCACGCTCCGGATGGCGCCGATGATGACTGGGTGCTCAATCAGGTTGCGGTGTACTTTTTGGCCGGGCATGAGACAACGGCAAGCACGATGACATGGGCGACGCTGCTGCTGGCCGGAAACGCGCACTGGAGCGAGCAGTGGATTACAGGAGATCGGCCGGTCCGCGTGGCCATCATCAAGGAAGTGATGCGGCTTTATCCGGCTGGCGTGTTTCTGCCGCGCGTGGCACGCGATCACTGCCGGTTGGGCTCTTTCGCGCTGCGCCGGGGAAACATGCTCCTCATTTCGCCATGGCGGGTCCATCGAAACGCGAACCTTTGGCCGGAACCGGAACGCTTTGACCCGGCGCGCTTTATGAAGGGTGCCCCGACCATCCCCGCTGGCGCGTATCTGCCGTTTGGTCTTGGTGCGCGCACATGCATTGGCGGTGCGTTCTCGTTTTTGGAAGCCGACACCGTGTTGGGCGCGCTATTCCAACGCTTTGACGTCAAAATCATGAATACAAAGATGGTTGCTCCCCGCGCCGGGCTCACCCTTTCCACGATGGAGCCAATCATGGCAAATCTGCGCCCCAAACATTGGGTCACGAAAGTTTCCACGCTTGACACATTTGTGTCTTAAAACCGCAAGCAAACTGCGCTGTATTCACAGTATCGACTGTTTTCGGCCAAGTGGCATAGGCTCCCGCGCACCGCGCAGACTACGTACTTTCCAAGACTTCGATATTCCCGCAGCTTCGGCTGTTCCACGCTGTCTTGAAAGGACAACCAAAATGGCAAGCGGAACTGTTAAGTGGTTCAACACCACGAAAGGCTATGGCTTCATCCAGCCTGCTGAAGGCGGCAATGATGTGTTTGTGCACATCTCCGCTGTGCAACGCTCCGGCATGGAGACACTGACCGAGGGCCAAGCGATCAATTACGAGCTGATTACAGATAGTCGGACCGGAAAAACGGCGGCGGGCAATTTGACCATCGCTTGATCTCGCGTGAGACCGAAAAACGATTGACGCCGCGGCTGGACTCTCAGTTGCGGCGTTTGCTTTTCTCATTGCGGTAGGCTGGCAGTGCCGTGGGGTCAGCGACCGGCGTTTCGTCACGGTCGCGAATGAACCGGTGAAGCAAAACCACGTTGGAATAACGCGAGATCGCAGCGATGAATGTTGCGATTGCGAACACCAGCATGAAGTCGAAGCCCGCCATCAGGCCGATGGCGTTGTAGGTGGTTAAGTCGATGAAGAAGTTGGTTTGCATGCCCAAGGCTCCTGTTTCTAAAAAACGCAGGCTCCTGTGACGCGGCAACCTGCTCCCTCCCAACGCAACACATTGAACGAAAGTATATAACAATTTGGAAAAGGCAAATCCGATTGTTTCCGCTAGGGATAAAATCAATCGAGGACACAGCCATGGACATACAGATCGACTACTACTTCTATTCAGCGTCACCTTTCACCTATCTCGGCCACGGCGCGATCTGTGCAGTGGCGAAAAAGCATAGTGCAACGCTGGTGCCCAAGCCGGTGAACCTGTTCGCGTTGTGGGAGATTTCAGGCGCAGTGCCACCCGGCAAACGCCCGCCGGTCCGCCAGCGCTACCGGTTTGTCGAAATTGAGCGGGTGGCGCTGTTCCGTGGTCTGCCAATCAATGTGAAGCCTGCCTTTTTCCCGGTCGACGCCACGCTCGCCGATCAGGCGATTATTGCAGTGGCCGAAGCCGGCGGTGATGCGCTGGCCTTCATGGCGGACATCTTCGCAGCCGTCTGGGCCAAAAACCTCAACATCGCCGATGAGGCGGTCGTCGCCGACATCTTGGCCGCACATGGCCATGACGGCGCGGCCATCATCGCCGCCGCCAAGTTGGAGGCCGTGGCCGCCATCCGAGAGCGCAACTCCGCCGATGCCCTTGCCGCCGACGCGGTCGGCGTTCCTGCCTATGTGGCCGAAGGTGAAGTCTTTTGGGGCCAAGACCGCATTGATATGCTCGATCACATGTTGGAAACCGGCCGTTCTCCCATCATCGTGACGGAACCGGCTTGACCGCAAGGTGACCCGACTGCTAGCACAGAAAGGACTTTATTCCTTTCTTCTGGGTGGAAGGCTGTAGACCAATGTTGTCCCACGAGCGTGTATGGAAAGCGATCGACCGCCTTGCGGAGACGCATGATCTCACGCCATCTGGTCTCGCGCGCAAGGCCGGGCTTGATGCGACGACCTTCAACAAGTCAAAACGTGTTGGCCCGGACGGGCGCGCACGTTGGCCATCAACTGAATCGCTCTCCAAGGTGATTGAGGCAACCGGTGCATCGCTTGATGATTTCATGGCGCTTGTTGCGGGCCGCGCGCTTGGCATGGGCGCAGCGGTGCCAACGCAAACGCCAACAACGGGCATTCCACTCGTCGGCCTCGCACAAGCCGGTGCGGGCGGATTTTTCGACGATGCGGGCTATCCTGCGGGTGAAGGTTGGGACGTGGTGCCCTTCCCCGCAACCGAAATGGATGACCGCATCTATGCGCTCGAAATTACGGGCGACAGCATGCTGCCGGTCTACCGGGATGGCGACACGATCATTGTATCGCCGACAGCATCAATCCGGCGTGGTGACCGCGTGGTGGTGAAGACCGCGTCCGGCGAGGTGATGGCCAAGATCCTAAAGCGAAAAACGACGCTGTCCATCGATCTGGCGTCATTCAACGTCGACCATGAAGACATCCATCTGCCGATGGCCGATGTCGCGTGGATCGCCCGCATCTTGTGGGCAAGCCAGTAGCGATCAGGCCGCAAGCTCACCGGCAAGCGCTTTTGCGATCAGCGCCCGCATCTCATCCACACCGTAGAGGGCGATAAACGAGCCCAGCCGCGGGCCCCGCTCCTGCCCGAGAAGCGTGCGGTAGAGGGCGTTGAACCAATCACTCTTGACCGCCGGCCCACCGTCTGGACCTTTTTTGTTCGCATCGAGATAGCGCCCATGGGCCTTTGCGGCGGCGAGCACTGCGTCTTGAATGGCGGCGCCATCGGCGTGGGCGTCATCAGGCAAAGCGGCGAGTTTTGCATCCAGATCGGCTAGTGCTGCGCGTTCGACATCATCCGGCACGGAGAAAGTCTTCTCCGGCAGCACAAAGTCCTTGAAATAGCGTACGGCAAAATCCGCCAACTCATCCAATTTCGGATGCGTCTGCGACGTCGTGCCGGGCGCGTAGCGCGAGATGAAACCCCAAAGCACATCCTTGTTCTCAGCATTTGACGCGCTGACCAAGTTCAGGAGCATCGCAAAGGAGACCGGCATGCCTTCTTGCGGCAGATGCCCACCGTGGATGTGCCACGCCGGGTTGGCCAATTGCTGATCCTGATTTTGGCGATGATAGCCACCAACATGCTGGAAATACTCGTCCACAGCGCGCGGAATGACGTCAAATGACAGACGCTTGGCGGTGCGCGGCTTTTGAAACATGTAAAGTGCAAGGCTTTCCGTTGGCGCGTAAGTCAGCCACTCGTCAATCGTCAGGCCATTGCCCTTCGATTTGGAAATTTTCTCGCCCTGCGCATCAAGGAACAATTCAAAAACGTAGTGCTCGGGCGCGCGGCCGCCGAGAATTTTGCAAATTCGGTCGTAGATGCTGGCGTTGGCCTGATGGTCTTTGCCAAACATTTCAAAGTCCACGCCGAGCGCGGCAAAGCGCATGCCGAAGTCAGGCTTCCACTGCAGCTTAACCCGGCCACCGGTGACGGGAAGGGTCGTCTCAGTGCCATCCTCATCATCAAAGCTGATCTCGCCTTTCGCCGCGTCGACGTTCTTCATTGGCACGTAGAGCACACGACCCGATGTCGGTGAGATTGGCAAAAACGGGCTATAGGTGGACTGGCGTTCTTCGCCGAGCGTCGGCAACATCACGCCCATGATGTCGTCGAACTTCTCGCATGCGCGGATAAGGAAATCATCAAACCGACCCGATTTGTAGTAATCGGTCGCGCTGGCAAATTCATAGTCAAAGCCAAACGTGTCGAGGAAACGACGCAGCATGGCATTGTTATGATGGCCGAAACTTTCAAAATCGCCGCCAAACGGATTGGGCACCGAGGTCAACGGCTTTTGCAGATGCTCGGCTAGCGCCACGGGATCGGGCACATTGTCAGGCACCTTGCGCATGCCATCCATGTCATCGGAAAAACAGATGAGCTTTGTTGGTACCTCGCCGCGCGTCAGCACGTGGAAGGCCTGACGGACCATGGTTGTGCGCGCAACTTCACCGAACGTGCCGATATGCGGCAGGCCGGATGGGCCGTATCCGGTTTCGAAGACAACCACCTCGGGAAAGTCGCGACCCTGATAGCGCTTGACGATCTTTCGTGCCTCTTCAAACGGCCAAGCCTCGGAGGTATCGGCCGCCTGCACAAGGTCATCGGTCACGTGCGGCATTGTCGGCGCGTCTGTCATGGTCATCTAATTCCGGGAGAGTGGAGACGACGCGCCTCCTAGCGCAGCTTTGGTAACAATGGAAGCTGGGGCGCCGTCGCTTTGCACCTTGGCCGCTGTTGCTGCGCGCATAAATCGTCCATAGGTGATCGCAAACAGAAGGTGATCAGCAAAATGAATGCACTGGATGAGGCGGGCGCGCTTTCTTATTTGATGATTGCGATGGCAGCAGCCGATGGCCAATTCAGCGAGCAGGAATTCGCGAGAGTGGCATCGATCTGCGACACACTTCCGATCTTTGACACCATGTCGCGCGACACGCTGGTCGCCCATGCCAATGCCTGCACGCAAATGATGGATGACGAAGACGGCATCGACAACATCCTGACGCTTGTGCGCGAAGTTGTGCCCGCAAGGCTCTATGAAACGGCCTATGCGGTCGCCGTTGAAGTTGCGGCTGCCGATCTCCAAGCCCGCCAAGAGGAACTGCGTTTGCTTGAGATGCTGCGCGACAAGTTGGGTCTCGACAAACTGTTCGTCGCCGCGATTGAACATTCGGCCCGCGTCCGTTTTCGCTTGTCCACCGCCTAGACCATACGCCGCACGCCGTAACTGGCTTGTGACTTGAAGGTGACCGGCGGCATTGGCATTTCAGTCGCGTACAAGAGGTGGCGCAATGGAATTTGAACCGATCTACCGGATGACAGCCTTTGTGGCGATCTTCACCGCCATGGCGGCATTCGAATTGTGGTCGCCGCGACTGGAGCGGCATGAGATGCGCGGTGCGCTGAAATCGCGTCGCTGGTTCACGAACCTGTCCATGGTCGTCCTGTCGTCCGTGTGCCTACGCATTGTGTTTCCCGCAGCCGCCGTCGGCACCGCGCTTTATGCGCAAAGCCAAGGCTGGGGGCTTTTCAACGCGATGGGCATTGCGCCAATCATTGGCGGCATTCTCGCCTTCGTCATTTTGGATTTCGCGGTTTGGCTTGAGCATGTTGTCAGCCACAAATGGCCGCTTCTTTGGCGCATCCACCGCATGCACCACGCCGATCAGGGCTTTGACCTGACCACAGCGCTGCGCTTCCATCCGCTGGAGATTGTGCTTTCCATGGTCTGGAAGGCGGCGATCATCATCGCTCTTGGCGCTCCGCCGGTCGCCGTGTTGATTTTTGAAATCGTGCTGAACGGCATGGCGATGTTCAACCACGCCAATGCCAAGTTACCCGCCTGGCTTGATCGGGTCCTGCGCATGGTTGTGGTTACGCCGGACATGCACCGTGTGCACCACTCTGCGGTTCACCGCGAAACCGACAGCAATTACGGGTTCAACTTTTCGTTCTGGGATCGCATTTTCAAAACCTACATTCATCAGCCTGAAGCTGGTCATGACAAGATGCAAATTGGACTGGCGCAGTATGATGGTCCAAAGACCAGCAGCCTGTTCTGGACGCTTGGCTTGCCATTTCGCGCGCGCTAGGCGAACCTAAAAACCGTATGGGCTCACCGGAAAGTAACGGGCGAAGAGTTCAGCGGTAACGCCTTTGGCTTCCAATTCGCTCAATGCTGCGTTGATAGCCTGCTGTAGAACCGGTTCCCCTAAGCGCATGCCAATCGCCATGCCACGACCGAAGTATGTATCATCATAAACGGGCTCGCCCTGGAAACGGCAGCACCCATCGGCGTTGACGGAGGTGAGCCAGAAACTCAGCGTCACACCATCGCCGAACAGCAAGTCAACTTCGCCGGACTGCAACGCACCGTAAAGCGACGTCTGATCAGCAAAGCGCACAATCGTGGCCGAGCCCATTGCGTCACCGAGGAAGGCCGCATGCGCGGAATTTTCAACGACACCAATCCGGTTCGATGCTGCAAGGCCAGCCAAAGGCGTGTCCGGTGCCAACCGCGATGATTGGCGGGCGACGAAGCGTGCGGGAAATCGGAAATAGGGTTCCGAAAGGCGGTATCGCACTCGGTTTGCAGCGGAGACATTGAGCCCAGCGATGATGACCTCTGCGCGACGGCCGCTCAGCGCACCGTCAAGCTCTTCCCACGGCATGGCTTGGATTTCGCATTTGGTCGTGATGTCCAATTCCGCGCAAATGGCGCGCGCCAGATCGACATTGAAACCCGTCGGCTTCTTGTTTTCGTCGGCAAAATTAAACGGCGGGTAGTCGAGCGTGGTCAGAAACCGCAAGCGGACCAGACCATCAAGGTTCGGCTTGGTGACCTGATGGCCTGGATCCCACAGCAAAGGCGGCTCCGCCGATGCCGGTTTGGGCAGCGCAGATGACACGCAAACGGCGAGAGCCAGCAACGCGCACCTATACCAATTGACCGGTCTCCTGACGTCTGTCGAAATTGACTGCATGGGGCCATGTGGTAGCTAGAGACAACTGCTGGGGCAAGCAGTTGATATGGGGCGATTTTGGGCATCATCGCAAACATCGATGTTGCGCGACCGCGAAAATCGGTCGCCGATATTGGGCATTTGGCGCAGCGGGCTAAGCCTGCGGCACACTCGGTTCTGTGCCCAAGCATAGCCTTTTTGGCCCGTCACGGGTTGGCGCGGCGAACGCTGGAAGCGGCGTCACGCGCTGCACTTCTCAACCAATCCTCCGGTCTTGCCGAGATGCTCGCTTCCGGCACGATCACGCAGGCAGCTTACTACGCAACGCTTGCCCAGGAACTGAACGTCACATTTGTGAACCGAGATGACGTGACGCGTTTTCTGGGCTCGGGCGCCGGAGAGCGGGTTGCGCCAAATGCGTTTCATGCATTTGCGAGACTGCGCTCGGGGCGCGTTGTGATGCTCGCGGCTCCCGGTGCCTCTGATGCGGCCAAACTGCTTCAGCGGAACAAAAAACGCGGCTTGCCGGATCGGCTGGCGATCTGCGCGCCGAACACGCTGCGCAAACTCGCTGTTGAGCACGGCCAATCGGCGCTCTTGCAGAATGCAGTCGATGACCTGTCGCTGAACGCCCCGCATTTGAGTGTGCGGTCGGGGCCAAGTTTCGTTCAGGGCATTTTCGCGACGCTTTTCGTTTTGGGCGCAGTCGCGGCATTCGCGCTCAAGCCGACGCTCACCACCATGTTGGCGCATATGGCACTTGCGACCTTCTTTTTCGGCTGCGTCATCCTGCGATTTCTTGCGTGGTATGACTTTCGCGGGCGACCCTTGAGGCCATTACCGCCAACTAATCCGGGTTCACTTCCGACATACACCATCATCGTCGGCTTGCACGATGAGGCTACGGTTGTGCCCTCGCTCGTCGCCGGAATGCGCAGGCTGAAATGGCCGCGCAGCAAGCTGCAGGTCCTGTTTGCCTGCGAGGCAGACGACGCCGCGACCATTGATGCATTGAGGGGACAATCGCTCGAACCGTGGTTTGAGATCATCCAAGTCCCGCCAAGCGAACCGCGCACGAAACCGAAAGCCTTAAACTACGCGCTGCAATTTGCGCGCGGCGCCTATGTCACGATTTATGATGCCGAAGACCAGCCGCATCCCGAACAACTGCTTGAAGCGCATGCCGCCTTCTCGAAGGTCGATGACACCGTGGCGTGCCTTCAAGCACCCCTTGTCACCTCCAATCCGGCCGACAACCACATCACGGCGCTGTTTCATCTGGAGTATGCCGGGCTCTTCAACGGACTGATGCCATGGTTTGATCGGGCGGGCGCGCCGATCTTGCTGGGCGGTACGTCCAACCATTTCCGAACCGACATTCTTCGCAAAGTTGGCGCGTGGGACCCGTTCAATGTAACCGAGGATGCCGATCTGGGCTTGCGGCTTTGGCGGCTGGGATACCGGACCAAGATGATCGCGCGACCGACCTATGAGGCTGCGCCGCGCCGAGCGGGTGTCTGGCTTCGGCAGCGCACGCGTTGGTTCAAAGGCTGGCTGCAAACGACCTTTGTGCACAGCCGCAAGCCGGTCGCCTTCCTCCAGTCGATGTCCACCAAAGCGATGCTGGTGACGACGCTTTTTCTAGTCGGCACCATCGTCTCCGCGCTGCTGCACCCGTTTTTTCTCGCCTCAGCGATTTGGTCGCTTGTGGGCCTTTTGAGCCATGATGGCCCGACCACTGCGCGACAGGTGACCGCTTGGGTCGATTGGTCCACGGTCGTTTTGAGTTACGCTGCCTTTGGCGCGCTTTGCTGGCGATCAACGGCTCTCAACGCCCGCGCTTCGGTGTGGCTGAGCCTCTTGCTCATTCCGATCTATTGGCTTGGCTTCTCGTTGGCCGCCTGGCGGGCGGTCTGGCAATTGCTGACCAATCCTTTTTTGTGGGAAAAGACCCCGCACACCCACGAAGACGACGAAGAGCCGTCTCACTTGCCTTTGTCTGCCCACGCCTGAGGCCTATATGCAGCCAAACTCGGGACAGGCTTAGCGGTGCGATGGAGCAACTCAAAAACCTTGTTGAAAGCAGGCGATTTGAAACGATCGTAATCGCCATCATCGTGATCAATGCGATCACTCTGGGGCTCGAAACGGTCAAGCCTGTGATGGCCGCAATTGGCCCGGCACTCTTAACGCTCGACCAGGCGATCCTCGTCTTCTTTGTTTTTGAGTTGATCGCCAAGCTCGCCGTTTATCGCACCCGGTTTTTTCACAGTCCGTGGCGGGTGTTCGACTTCATAATCGTCGCCATCGCGCTTGTTCCCGCAGCGGGGCCTTTCTCGGTTCTGCGCGCCTTGCGTATCCTGCGCGTGCTGCGCTTGATCTCCACACTGCCGTCGCTGCGCCGCGTGGTGGGCGGGCTGCTCGCCGCCTTGCCCGGCATGGGTTCCATCTTCCTGCTGCTGATGCTCGTCTTTTACGTCTTCGCGGTCATGGCAACGAAGCTATTCGGCGAGGCGTTTCCCGAGTGGTTTGGCTCCATTCCGGCGTCTGCCTATTCGCTCTTCCAGATCATGACGCTGGAGAGCTGGTCGATGGGTATTGTGCGCCCGGTGATGGAGGCCTTCCCTTGGGCGTGGGCATTCTTCATCCCGTTCATCGCGTCGACGACGTTTACGGTGCTGAACCTGTTTATTGGTGTCGTGGTTTCGGCCATGCAGGCGGAACATGATGATCAGGCCGCCGATGAGCGCGAGACGCTGCACAATGACAATGAAGAGATTTTGAAGGAACTGCGGGCGCTGCGGGCGGAGGTTCAAAACCTTCGTGCCGACCGATCAGGGCGCGCGGAAGTGCTTTGAAAGCTTGAGGCCCTGCGCTTGGTAGTTTGACTTCAGGTCTGAGCCGTAAAGTGCTGAAGGCCGCGCGATCATACGCTCATAAACCAAACGCCCAACAATCTGCCCGTGCTCCAGCACGAACGGCACCTCATGCGAGCGGACTTCCAACACCGCGCGCGAACCGGTGCCGCCGGCAGCTGAGTGCCCAAAGCCCGGGTCGAAGAACCCTGCGTAATGAACCCTGAACTCGCCGACCAGCGGATCAAACGGTGTCATCTCGGCTGCGTAGTCCGGCGGCACATGCACGGCCTCTCGCGAAACGAGAATGTAGAACTCATCTGGATCCAGAATGAGCTCTTTTCGTCCGCGCGCGTGGATCGGCTCCCAGAAATCAAGCACATCATGCGCGCCGGGCTTGTCCACATCCACCACTGCGGTGTGGTGCTTGCCGCGATATCCGATCAGGTTGTCGTCAAAACCGGAAAGATCGACCGAGAGTGCAATGCCGTTGTTTGTGATGTTGGCGTTGTCTTCGGCGACGAGCTTTTCCGCAGTGTGCAAAATGCCAAGCGCAGTGGCATCAAGCATGGCATTACCGGTGCGAAAACGTATCTGCGAAAGCCGCGATCCCGTCCGCACCACGATCGGGAAGGTGCGCGGGCTGACTTCCATATAGAGCGGACCCGCATAGCCCGCTGGCACCTTGTCAAACTCGACTGCGTTGTCGGCAATCACGCGGGTAAAAATATCGAGGCGACCGGTGGAGCTCTTCGGGTTGGCGGATGCAGACACGGTGTTGGGAAGTGCCAAAGCTTCGAGCAATGGTACGATGTAGACACAGCCGGTTTCCAAAACAGCACCGTCACGCAGATCAATCTCGTGCAGCTTCAATGCATCAAGTTTCGAGATAACGGTGTTGCCCGCGCCGGGCATGAAACTGGCGCGCACGCGATATGCCTTTTCGCCCAAACGCAGATCGAGGCTTGCGGGCTGAACTTGGCCTTCGGCAAATGGCATCGGCGCGCTCAACGCACCGTCGGCGTTCAGCTGCCGGATCATCGCGTCCGGCAAAATCCCTTGGCCTTGCAAAACCACGTTGACTTCTCCTTGCCATGGTCTTTGCCCTAGGGCGTAATTGACGCAAGCGTGCGTCGCCTTTATGGACAGGTTTCAACGTGGTGATTTGGCCGGTCG
>JBCBHR010000019.1:0-12188 GCA_038525365.1 Pseudomonadota bacterium
CACTAATCCTGATGCCTGCCACGGCGGTTTCCTCCCCGAAACGCGCGGCCAAGCCACGCAGCTACCTATTCACCTGCAAATTGATAGAAACAATTGTATTGACTTTCAAGCGATATGTTACTTTTGTAAAAGGCAACATGCAAATGATGCATGTCGCAGATATGACGAAAGGGAGGAACTTATTGTCATGAAAGCGCTGAAGAAACTTTATTGCTCCGCTGCACTGGCGGGCATCATCGCGACGGGGGCGGTTGCCCAAAGTCATGCCTGGAGCCTCAAGGAAGCAGCCGAGCCTTACGCGGGAACGACCGTCGACGTCGTCTTCCTCCTTCGCCCCGGCTACGAGGCGATCGAAGCCATGTTGCCTGAATTCGAGGCTGAGACCGGCATCAACGTCAACATCATCAAACATCCCTACGAAAACGCGCTCGGTGAACAGGTGCGTGACTTTGTGGCCGGCGGCGACCTCGATATCGCGCTGATTGATCTGGTGTGGATCGGCAACTTCGCTGAAAACGAATGGGTCGTGCCGCTCGCAGACGTGCAGGCGCAATTCCCGGACATCGTTGATCCGGACCTCGACATTGATGACTTCTTCCCGCTGGTCCTCGACGCCTTCGGCTCTTGGGGCGGCGTGAACTACGGCCTTCCGGTGGACAACTATTCGGGGCTCTTGTTCTACAATCGCTGCATGCTGGAGGAGGCTGGTTTTGACGGCCCACCAGAGACTTGGGAAGCGCTGAAAGATACCTACGGCCCGGCATTGACCAAGGACGGCAAATACGCGTTTGCGCTGCAGTCGAAGCGCAATGAAACACAGTCCGCGGATAGTTTCGCGCGCATGCTGTGGCCATTTGGCGGGTCGTTCCTCAACGAGGAATTTCGCTCCAACCTGATGAGCGCGGAAAGCCAAGCTGGCCTGAAATTCCGTCAGGACCTGATGCAATACATGCCTGACGGCATTGTCGCCTATGACCACGCAGAGACGGTCAACGGCTTCGCGCAGGGCGATATCGCCATGATCACCGAGTGGTCGGCTTTCTACTCAACAGTGGTCTCGCCGGACACATCCACAGTCGCCGACTGTGTGGAAATCGCGCCGGAGCCCATGGGGCCAGCTGGCCGCAAGCCCGCGCTTGGTGGCTTCTCCATGGCGGTCGCCGCACAAGCCGATGACGCAGAAAAAGCGGCTTCATACCTGTTCATCCAGTGGGCCACTTCAAAAGCGAATGCCCGTGAATACCTTGAGCGCGGCGGCGTGCCTGCACGTCAGTCCGTTTATCAGCAGGACGGTCTGGAAGAGTTCAAATTCGTGCCCGCGCTGGTCGAGAGCTGGCAGGATGGTGTGCCTGAGTTCCGTCCGCGCTTTGCCGAATGGCCAGAGATCACAGAGATCGTCCAGGAGTGGGGCACCAAGATGATGCTTGGTGAAGTCACCACCGAAGAGGGCGCGATGGAAATCGGCACTCGTATGGAAGAGGTTCTTGATACGGCAGGCTACTACGAAGGTGAAAAGCCTCTGGTGCAGTAAGCACACATCATCGTAGTCATCATCCGACCGGGGGCGCCGACCCTATAAAGCGCCGGCGCCTCCGGCGAGCTTGAGTTTTCCGTCCGGCTCCAGCCATCATGGTTTGGGAGGAACCACATGCGCGGCCAAGTTTCCCGCAAGACCCTGTTTGCGTTCATAGGCCCCGCCGTGATCGGGCTCGCTGCCGTTGGCATCGCGCCTTTGCTTTATGCGCTGTGGACGTCGCTGCACTTCTACAACCTCACCAAACTCCGACGCGTCGAGTTCATTGGCCTTGAAAACTATTGGACGGTCCTGACCGACCAGGTGTTCTGGCAGGCGATGGGCCGTACGTTCTTCCTGCTCGGCACCGCCTTGCCGCTGCAGATCGCGCTTGGTCTTGGCATTGCTCTGGTTCTCCATCAGCCCGGGCTGACGATCATGAAAACGCTGGCGCGGCTCAGCCTTGTGCTTCCAATGGCAACGACCTATGCGGTTGTGGGTCTGCTCGGCCAAGTCATGTTCAATCAGAAATTCGGCGTCGTGAACCAACTGATGGGTGGCGCTGACATCAACTGGATCGGCGACCCGACAAATGCCTTCATCATGATTATTTTTTGGGACGTGTGGCAGTGGACGCCGTTCGTGGCACTCGTCCTGCTGGCAGGCCTGACAATGGTTCCGGGCGAAGTCGAGGAAGCGGCCCGACTTGAAACCAAGTCCAAGTGGACGGTGCTGCGTTACGTACAAGTACCATATCTTTTGCCGGGACTGGTGGCTGTGTTGATCTTGCGCACCGCCGATACACTCAAGCTGTTCGACATGGTTTTCACCCTGACGCGTGGTGGCCCAGGCGCATCGACGGAGTTCATATCGCTCATGATCCAGCGCGTCGGCTTTCGCGCCTTTGACCAGGGGTTGGCATCGGCACAAGCGATCATCTTGCTGATCATTACGATCATTCTCGCGCAGATTTACATCCGGGTCTTCTACAAGGAGGTCAACTGATGGCCGTCGTCACAACCGGTTCCACAACCATTGCAGAAACGGCCGCCGCAAACCGCGTTGCCGCAAACCGGTCGACGCCGCTCTACGGCCAGATTGCGCTGCTGCTGGTCATCATGCTGGTGTGTGTGTTCCCCTTCTACTGGATGGTCACGACCTCTTTGAAGACGCAGATCGTGGCGCTGGAAGCGCCACCGGTTTGGATTTTTTCACCGACATTTGCGAACTACCGAGAGGCTCTGTTTGACGATGGAGTGCTGCGCACGCTCATCAACTCGCTCGTCATTGCCGTATCGACGACGGCGCTTGCGCTTTTGCTCGGCGTGCCCGCAGCTTTCGCGCTCGCCCGGTTTGAGTTTCGCGGAAAAAAGGATCTGTGGTTCTGGTTCATCACCAACCGCATGATCTCGCCCATCGTGCTGGCGCTGCCATTCTTCCTGATTGCGCGCAATCTCGGCATCCTCGACAAGCACATCACGCTGATCCTCATCTATCTGACGTTCAATCTGCCCATCGTTATCTGGATCGTCACCGACCAGTTTCGTGGCATCCCCTACGATCTGGACGAAGCCGCGCGGCTGGAGGGCGCTTCTCAATTCACCATTATGCGCAAGATTTGCCTGCCGTTGGCGATGCCGGGCGTTGCGGTGTCGGCGATATTCTCGTTCATCTTCTCGTGGAACGAACTGATGTTCGGCCTCATCCTGACGCGCACCGAAGCCAAGACCGCGCCGGCGATGGCTGTCAGTTTCATGGAGGGGTACAATTTGCCCTATGGCAAGATCATGGCCACCTCCACGCTGATTGTGATCCCTGTCCTGATTTTTGCGCTGATCGCCTCGAAGCAATTGGTGCGTGGCTTGACCATGGGTGCAGTCAAATGAGTGCCGCTCACGGCACCTTGCCGACCGCATGTCAAAGCTGAGGGGTCAAGCGTATGTCCCGCCGCATCAAGCTCGATCAAATCGACGCCGATGAGCAGTTGCTCGTGCGTCTTGCGTGGGCCTGCGAGATTGAGGGCATGACGCAAGCCGACGCCGCAGAGCGCTTTGGCGTGACGCGCTTGCGCGTTAACAAGGCGCTGCGCGAAGCGCGGGTTCGCGGGATCCTGCGCGTCAGCGTGGATTCAGTCTTTGCGGCATCCGCCGAATTGGAGTGGAGCCTGGAACGGCGCTTTCGTCTTTTGAAGGCCGTCGTCGTGCCGTCGCCTGCGGACAAGGGTTCCGTTACGCCATTGGTCAGCGCGGGGCTCGGCGCGCTGCTTGGCGATATTTTGGCGGAACCTGAGTTGACCAAATTTGGCATGTCGTGGGGCAACACACTCAATCTTGCGACCCGGCACATGCAACCGCTCAACCGCCCCGATTTGGAAATCATTTCCACCATGGGCGGAGTGGCGCGCGGTTCGGATGTGAACGGTTATGAAATCACCACTCGGCTGGCGGACCTATGCAATGCGGAGCACAGTTTCTTCACCGCTCCGCTTTATGCCGACAGCGCCGAGGACAAGGCGCTCTTCATGCAGCAAAAGAGCATTGCAGCCACACTCGACCGGATCCGTTCGTGCAGCGCGATTGCGCTGGCCACTGGCGACATGGAAAGTTCG
The DNA here is from genome assembly GCA_038525365.1 of Pseudomonadota bacterium. Taxonomy (GTDB): domain Bacteria; phylum Pseudomonadota; class Alphaproteobacteria; order Rhizobiales; family Rhizobiaceae; genus JBCBDX01. The sequence goes on from JBCBHR010000019.1 coordinate 4,122, forward strand.
CTGCTGGTGCGCGATGCGCTGCCAAGTGATGTGGATCGTGCAGGTCTGGTGGCCAAAGGCGGGGTTGGCGACATCACCGGTCATATTCTCAATGCCGAAGGCGAACTCATTGACCATCCCATCAATGACCGCGTGGTGGGTGTGTCGCTCGACGATATGGCGGATATTGATAACGTAATATTGGCTGCGGGCGGCCTGCACAAAGTGCCCGTGATTGCAGCAGCGCTACGCCGCGGTTTTGTCGACACGTTGGTGACCGACGAAAACACAGCGCAGGCCCTGTTGGATCAGATGGCGCGCTAGAGAGGAGACCAAACAAATGTCAACGGCAATGCAATCCGCACTTGTTCTGGAAGAGGCAGGCGTCCTCTCACTGCGTGACATCGCGTTGCCCGCCGTGCTTGGCGACGGCGATGTGCGCATTGCCATCGACACCGTTGGCGTGTGCGGCAGCGATGTCCACTACTATACCCACGGCCGTATTGGACCGTTTGTCGTCGAGGCACCCATGGTGCTCGGCCATGAGGCATCCGGCGTCATCGCTGAGGTCGGCGCCGGTGTTAGAAACCTGTCGGTCGGTGACCGCGTTTGCATGGAACCGGGCATCCCGGACCCTGTGTCCAAGGCATCAAAGCTTGGCGCGTACAATGTCGATCCGTCCGTCCGGTTTTGGGCCACACCGCCGATCCACGGGTGCTTGACACCATCGGTGGTGCATCCTGCTGCCTTCACATACCCGCTGCCGAACCATGTTAGCTTCGCCGAAGGAGCGATGGTGGAGCCGTTTGCCATCGGCATGCAGGCCGCAGCGCGCGCAGGCATAAAGCCCGGCGACGTCGCACTCGTCACTGGCGCTGGTCCGATTGGCATCATGGTCGCTTTGGCCGCTTTGGCGGGTGGTTGCGCAAAGGTCTACGTCTGCGATCTGGTGCGCGAGAAACTGGATGTCGCTGCGGGCTATGACAACATCGAGCCAGTGCTGATCCCCGACCACGATCCAGCGACGGTTTTGCGGGAAGCAACCCATGGCTGGGGCGCGGATGTTGTCTTCGAGTGCGCTGGAGCTGCCGCCTCAATTAACACCGCCCTTCAAGCCGTTGCACCCGCCGGCTGTGTGGTGTGGGTCGGCATGCCCGTCGATCCGGTGCCGTTCGACATCGTATTGGCGCAGTCCAAGGAAATCCGAATGGAGACGGTGTTCCGCTATGCCAACATGTACGACCGCGCAATCGCGCTGATCGCATCGGGCAAGGTCGACCTGAAGCCTCTGATCTCATCCACGTTTAACTTCCAAGACAGCATCGCCGCCTTCGACCGTGCTGTGGAGGCGCGGCCAACGGATGTCAAAATCCAGATCAAGCTTGGGGATTGATCAACATGGAACCGAGCGGGCTAGCCGATCAACTGCTTGATGAATTGCGGCCGGGGCTGTCGGAGCCGGTTCTGCAACAGATCGAGCCGCTGGCAGCCGCGCTTGCCAACGCCAACCGCATCCTTTGCTTCGGTGTAGGGCGCGAGGGGCTAATGATGCGCGCGCTCGCTATGCGGCTGTTTCATCTGGGGTGTGACGCACATGTGGTCGGCGACATGACGGCCCCGCCCGCGGGCACCGGCGATGTTCTTTTCGTGAGTGCAGGGCCCGGCCATTTTGCGACGGTTGCCGGACTTGCTGACATCGCGCGCGATGCCGGTGCGCAGGTTATCTGCATCACTGCTGAGCCAGAGGGGCCAGTGCCGGCCGCCGCAAGCCACGTCGTGCATCTGCCCGCGCAAACCATGGCTGCCGATGAAGGCGAGGCAGCAACTTCGGTTCTGCCAATGGGTTCGCTCTATGAGTCGTTGATGTTCTTGTTTTTTGAAATCCTCGTTCTCGATTTGCGTGATCGGCTGAATGTGAGCGCTGAAGCCATGCGTGCCAATCACACGAATTTGGAGTAGCGTATGAGCTGGAAGGACAGGTTTTCGATCTCCGGCAAAACAGCTCTTGTCACAGGAGCCTCCTCCGGCATCGGTGCCGAGATCGTGCGCGTTTTCACCGAGGCGGGCGCGCAGGTCATCGCAAGTGGCCAATCGCAAGACCGACTTGCCTCCTTGGCGGCGGAAAACGGATGCCGAACCATCGCAGCAAACCTTGCGACCACTGATGGGTGCGAAAATCTGGTGGCCGATGCGCTCGCGCTCTCGCCAAAGATCGACATTCTGGTCAACTCGGCAGGTGTTGCGATCGTTGGTCCTGTCATTGACTACAGCGCGGACGACTGGGACCGCACAATGGCCGTCAATTTGCGTGCCCCGTTCTTGCTGGCCAAAGGGCTGGCCCCTCAGATGATTGATGCCAAGGCGGGCAAGATGATCAATATCTCATCTCAAACCGGCGTCATCGCCTTGGCTGATCATGCGGCCTATGCCGCCTCAAAAGGCGGCCTGAATGCGCTCACCAAATCCCTCATGACCGAACTGGCGCCACACAACATTCAGGTCAATGCCATCTGTCCGACCGTCGTGATGACTGAGATGGGACGCGAGATCTGGAGCCCGCCGGAGAAGAGTGGCCCGATGATCGCGGCTACTCCGCTTGGGCGGTTCGGCGAGCCGGTCGAGATCGCGGATATGGCATTGTACCTCGCCTCACCCGCCTCTGATCTGGTGAATGGCGCATTGATGATGATCGAGGGGGGATACTCAAGTGTTTGAGCGCGCTGAGCGTCGATGAATGGTTGAACGGCCTGTGGCTATTCCCTGCGATGTAGAAGTGCAAGAGCCCCGCGATACGCCCTGATCTGACCCCCGGATCAACGATTGGGAGGAGAGGTAAATGTTGAAACTATCCGAGAAAGTGGTCGCAATCACCGGTGCCGCGTCCGGCATCGGGCTAGCGTGCGCGAAGGCCTGTATCGCGGAAGGCGCAAGGGTCGCGCTTGTTGATCGTGACGCCGAGGCTTTGGAACGGGTCTGCGCCGATCTTGGGCCAGCCGCTGCGCCAATCGTCACCGATCTAACAGACCGAGACAGTGTCGCTCAGATGCTGCCGCAAATCCTTGACAAGCTCGGGCGCCTCGATGCGTTTCACGCCAATGCGGGTGCTTATGTGGGCGGCGATGTTCTGGATGCCGATCCGGACGTCTGGGATCAAGTGCTGAACTTGAACATCAATGCGGCCTTCCGCTCGGTCCATGCGATCTTGCCGCACCTGACCAAACAGGGCAGCGGCGACGTGATCTTAACCAGTTCCGTTGCTGGCGTGATCCCTGTGGTCTGGGAGCCGATCTATACAGCCTCGAAGCACGCAGTGCAGGCCTTCACACACACGGTGCGGCGGCAAGTGGCCAAGCACGGCGTGCGCGTGGGAGCTATCCAGCCGGGCCCCGTTGTAACGGCACTGTTGGATGATTGGCCGAAGGAAAAAATGGACCAAGCGTTGGCTGAAGGCAGCTTGATGCAACCCGAAGAGGTCGCTTCATGCATCGTCTTTATGTTGACGCGACCGCGCAATGTGACCATCCGGGACCTCGTTCTTTTGCCAAACGCTGTGGATCTCTGACCGTCAGTTGCAGACCGACAATAGAGAAGTTTTGGTTCACGCCCAACGCTCAACGTCTGGACACCCGGGCTTTAAGTCAGCACCGGCGTCTCCAGAACGCGTTCCGAAAAATAAAACGTGGACCAACTCAAAATCGCGCAGTCGTGGCCCGGTATTGCGGACGAGTAACGCGGCGAATAGGGCTTTGGGAGCTAGATAGGGCGGGGCTATTCAACTGGCACCTTGCTGCTCGGCGGACTAAACAAGGGCGAGGCTGCCTTCGCGCGCATCGCCGACGACGGGGATCGGTCGTCTTTGGACTGGATTTCCGGCGCAAACGTTCTCTCGGTCGAAACCCGATCCGCTACGCTTGACCTGGCCACGATTGGCGAGTTGAAAGTGCAGTAGCAGGACCAATCGCATACCTCTCAGCGGAAGCAGAAAGTGGCTAATACCAGCCCACGAAAGGTAAATCGTAAAGCGCATGGAGCGGAGTATCGCCAGAACCCACCGGATCAGCGTATGCGTTAAGTGCCGCCAGCCGGAAGCGTATCGCGAGACCATAATGAGATCGCGCCCCCAGCCTGTCGGTTTGGAGATCATTGACGGTCTCCGCGAGGCGCTCAGCGGCCGATCATCCGCAGACCTGTTCGAACTTGAAACCGTGGAATGCATGGCTGGATGCGACCGCCCTTGCACCGTCGCCTACCATGCGGCAGGCAAGGCCACGTATCTCTTCGGCGACATCGTTCCCGGTGACACAGTTGAAGCATTGGCGGATTTTGCCGATCAGTATGCAGCGCTGGACGATGGCTGGTGCAGCTCCACCGAGCGGCCAAAAGCGCTTGCGGGCAAAACGCTTGCGCGCGTTCCAGCAATTTCCGTGTTTGCCGCAAAGGACGCAGCCCAGTGAACGTGGTGCCCACCATCAAACCCGTGCTCGAACTGCAGTCCGCATCCAGTCACACCAAAAACGGTCTCACACGTGAGCAAGTTTTGCTGGTGGACCGCGTGAGTTTGACCGTCATGCCCGGAGAAATTCTGGTGCTCGTCGGACGCAATGGTGCTGGCAAGACAAGCCTGATCCGCATGATCGCGGGCCTCACGGCGCCGGACACCGGCGAGATACACTTAAACGGCGTGCGGATGGGTGACTTCAAGTGTAAAGACCGAGCCAAGCACGTGGCCTATGTCGGTCAGTCGAGTGAGCCAGACGGGCGGCTGAGCGTCTTCCAATACGTGTCGCTCGGCTTAATGCCCCATGGCAGCCTCAAGCCCGTCGCGCTGGACGCGAAAGTCGAGCACGCGCTCGGTATCGTCGGGCTGACCGGTTTTTCCGCCAGAAAGATGCACAACCTCTCCGGCGGTGAGCGTCAGCGCACAATGTTGGCGCGCGCCATATGCCAAAAGCCGTCGCTGCTTGTTCTGGACGAGCCCACCAACCACCTAGACCCAAGTGCGCGTGGCGAATTGCTGAGTGTCGTTGCCTCTTTGGGTATCGCCGTGGTTGCAGCGTTGCACGATCTGACCCTTGTCGACAATTTCGCCGATCAGGTCGCTGTTCTCCAAGGTGGCCGATTGATCGCGCTCGGCCCACCCGTTGAGACGCTGACCGGCGAACGTGTGCGTGACGTCTTCGATGTGGACCTCCACCGCCTGCACAATCCCTCCGGTGGTGATCCGATGTCTGTGCTCGACGTGCCCATCATCCGTGGCCCGATCCCAACCCTTTAGACCCTTGTAAATCTAGCGTGAAAAGGACGTGTATGATGAAAATCCTGACTTTGGCTGCCGCTTCTTTGCTGGCCGCGACAACTGTAGCGGTCGCAGCGCCGGTAACAGTCGATAATTGCGGGAGTGACCTGACCTTTGACAGCGTGCCCGAACGCGTCGTCGTTCATGACATCAACATGTCCGAGATGATGTTTGCGCTTGGTTTGCAGGATCGCATCGTCGGGCTGACGGGCATCTCCGGCTGGTATAAAACAAGCCCGGAGTTCGATGTGCAGCGCGGCGATATCCCCGAGCTCGCGCCAAAATATCCGACGATGGAAAATCTCGTTGCCGCGACACCGGACCTATTCTTTGCAGGTTGGTATTACGGCATGCGCCCTGGCGGCGAAGTGACGCCGGATACACTCCGCGCGCAGGACATCCAAACGCTCGTCTTGACTGAGAGCTGTGTGCATCAACACGATGACCGACCGGCTGCTTCCATGGACCTGCTATTCGACGACATGCTTCGTCTCGGCGCGGTGTTCGACAAGGAGAGCGAGGCGAAGGCGCTGGTCGCCGGTTGGCGCACAGAGCTCGATGCGATCCAGACAGCCATCCCGGAAGAAAATCGTCTGCGCGTTTTCCTCTATGATTCGGGCACCGACAAACCGTTCACCGCAGGGCGCTACGCCATCACGACAGCCATGATCGAAGCCGCCGGCGGCAAGAACGTCATGGACGAGATGGACACAAGCTGGGGCACCACGTCGTGGGAAGCCGTCGCCGCTGCCAACCCGCAATTCCTGGTGCTGCTTGACTATCAGGATGGCGCGGGTGCGGATGGCCTGATGAAGTTTCTCAAAGAGCACCCCGTCATGTCGTTGACCGACGCTGTGCAAAATGAACGCTTCGTTCCGCTGCGCTACGAGGAATTGACGCCTGGACCATCAAACATTGGCGCGATCTCCAAAATTGCAAACGCCATGTATCCGGAGCAGTTTTGACGGGCTATCTAGCTCCATGAACATGGGACTCGCGAGGCGGGCAACGGGCCTTTGAAACCGACTTATTGGATTTTGGTAGGCCTCGCGTTTTTGATCCTCCTCGGGCTCATCGCGATTGCGGTGGGCTCGGTGCAGCTTGGAATTCCCATGGTCCTAACCGCCATCGGAAACGCCGTGACCGGTGCAGCGGACGCGCAGGGAGCCACCCCGATGGACAGGATCGTGATCGACTTGCGCCTGCCGCGCGCGATTCTGGCAGTGCTGGCTGGAGCGGGCCTGGGTGTGGTGGGATGCCTTTTGCAGACCGTAACGCGCAACGATCTCGCCGACCCATTTCTCTTCGGCCTTTCGTCAGGCGCGGCTGCGGGAGCCGTGTTTGTAATCACCGTTACCGGCGATGTGCTTGGGTTCTGGACACTGCCTTTGGCCGCGTTCATCGGCGGCATGACGGCCTCAATCATCGTCTTGGTTTTGGTGGTCAAATTGTTGTCGGAAGGCCCGGCGCGGTTGATCCTTGCCGGTCTCGCAGTGTCCTTCCTGTTCATGGCACTGACGAATTACATGGTTTTTGCGGGCGATCAGCGCGCCGCTCACTCGGTGCTGTTCTGGACCCTCGGCGGCTTGGGATTGGCGCGTTGGAATTTGCTGCCAATTGCGCTGGCGGGTTTCCTGGTCGTCTTTCTCTTCGCCATGTTCCGGCACCGCCAGTTCGACAGTTTTCTAGCAGGCGACGAGACGGCGATCACGCTCGGCGTTGATGTTGAGCGCATGCGCCGGGCGACGTTTTTGGTCTGCGCGTTTTCGACCGCCGCATTCGTCTCCATCACCGGTGTCATTGGGTTCGTTGGTCTTATGGTGCCCCATTTGGCGCGCAGCTTGACGGGTCCGCTTCACGCCAATTTGGTCGTACTCTCCGCAATTCTCGGCGCTGCCATCTTGCTGGCAAGCGATATCGTGGCCCGAACCATTCTCAGCCCGCAGGAATTGCCGATTGGCATTGTGACCACCTCAATCGGTGCGCTCTTTGTATTGGGCCTCGTCCGGCGGCTTTGAATGTTCCAACCTCAGACATGGGAGCCACTCTGCGTTTGGTTTTTAGCGTCGGAAACCGGGAAAGCCTTTCAGGTCTCTACACATCTAGCGTAGATGTCACCCGAGTTGGCGGACATAGGCAAGGCATCCAATTTGGCCTTGAGGGCTGCTGGGTCGGCCCACTCTGCCAAGGCGAGGCTGTGGTCCTCGCCCAGGCTGAAATTGAACTGATGGCGGCCAAGTGTTTCCAAGCGGTCCACGCATTGATTGGCGAGCGCGCGTTGGATCGTCGTGAACTCGAAGGACAGGGCGGGGATTTGGTGTGACAGCCCGGCAAGCACCTCAAGCTCGTGGCCTTCAACATCGATTTTCACAAAGCTCGGCACACCATGCTGCCTGATCAGCGCGTCAAGCGTTGTTGTCGCAACGGTGACTTCGCTGTCCCAAACCTGGCCTTGCCAGCCGTCAGCATTTTGAGCCGCCCTGACAAAATCATCTGATGCGGTCGATATGGTGGGATTTGCGGAATTGACGCGAAGCGTCAGGGTTCCTTCGCTCGCGCCGACCGCACATTGCCGGAGCACAACCTCTTGGTTGCGCCGATAGATCAAGCGCAACGCGCGAAACACGCGCGGTTGAGGTTCAAGCGCGACAATGCGCGCCCCAAGCCGCAGAAAGCTCCCCGTGCGGTCACCGACATGCGCGCCGATGTCAAAGGCGAGTGCGCCCCCATGCACAAATTGCGCGTTCAGCGCGTCCATACGCTGTGCGCGCGCCTTGTCGCCGTAGTAGACG
>JBCBHR010000020.1:0-12177 GCA_038525365.1 Pseudomonadota bacterium
TCCACGCCCTGCAGGTCCGCATGCTTAAGCCATGTGGCCCAGGTGACCGCATTGGGAAGGAAGGCGGCAGAGTCATCATGGAGCAGCGTCAGCTTGGCGAGCGTGTCTCCGGTGATCTCACCGCCGTGCCGCTCAAGAAGTGACGGCGCAACCAGTGGCAGCACCGCCTCGTCGGCCAACTCTTCCACGTGAAGATCAGGATAGCGCCCCCCGCCAAAGCGGATCGCGACGTCGACCGGATCTTCGCGCAGATCCATAAGTTTCAAACTGGCCGCAATCCGAAACTCGATATCGGGATGGCGTTCCAGGAACTTATAGATGCGCGGCGAGAGCCACTTTGCGGCGAAAGCCGGACCCGTCGACACCGTCAGCACATTATCATCTGTCGGTGGACGCAATTGCGTCATCGCCGTGTGGAGCCGCTCAAAGGCGTCCTGCACAAAAGGTGCGAAACGTTTGCCATGCTCCGTCAACGCGACCTTGCGGTTCAGCCGTTCAAAAAGCGGCAACTGCAAGTTCTCCTCCAACTGCCGGATTTGGAACGACAGCGCCGACGGCGTCACGTGCAATTCGTCGGCAGCTTTCTGGAAACTCATATGTCTGGAAGCGGCATCAAAGGCACGAAGTGCATTAAGCGGTGGTAAGCGGCGGTCTTTCACATCAGTTTTCCTTATGTGACCGGCGCGAAGTTCGCGTTTGTCGCAAGCCAATGCAACCCATATTTTGTCATCATCGACAGCAACCGACACCGCTTGAAAGGAACTCTGACGATGAAGACGCTGAAACAAACCTCAACTCGCCACGCCGACATTGATTACGCCATCATCAAGTCCAACGCAGAAATCGCCCGCAAAGCCGCTATCCGTGACTTGTTTGCCCGTGTCCTGCGCTTCTCCGCTTGATCGAACCGCGCCCGCGCTAGCTTTGGTCACACAAAGCAACTATGCGGGCATGCATGACAACACACCCATCTGAGGGTCGGCTTGCATCTGCCGATGCGTTGACGCCCCAAAGGCCGGCCCTCATCATCCTGGTGCTGCTCGCCGCAGTCAGCCCACTCGCCATCAATATGTTTGTGCCGTCCATGCCGTCCATCGGCACAGACCTCGGCGCACCCTACGCGCAGGTTCAATGGGGCCTGTCGCTTTACCTCGTATTCACCGCCATCCTGCAACCGATCTCTGGGCCCCTGTCGGATCGTATTGGCCGCCGCCCGGTTTTGCTCATCTCGCTTGTGCTTTTTCTAATCGGCACGGCCATCTGCATGCTTGCACCCACGATCACGGTCTTTCTGATCGGCCGCGTCATCCAGTCGGCAAGCGCTGCGGGCATGGTGCTGAGCCGCACAATTGTGCGCGACATCTATCCACGCGAAAAATCAGCCAGCATCATCGGCTATGTCGTCATGGGCATGGCAGTGGCACCGATGATCGGTCCGGCGATTGGCGGAGCCATCGATGGCGCACTTGGCTGGCGCGCGTCATTTGCGTTTTTAGGCCTGTGTGGGCTCGTCACGCTCATCGCCACATATTTCCGACTGCCTGAAACCAATCAACATATGGGCGCCACACTCGCCCAACAGACCGCTCACTGGCGTGAAGCGCTCTCCATGCAGGCGTTTTGGCTTTATGCGGGCTGCGCCTCGCTGACATCGTGCGTGTTTTTCGGCTTTCTGGGTGGCGGCCCGGCGGTGTCGTCAATGACCTTTGGGTTGACGCCATTCGAATATGGGTTGTGGTTTGCGCTGTGCGCGGGTGGATATGCGTTCGGCAATTTTCTGTCTGGCCGTTTCTCAGAGACCGTCGGCATCGAAGCCATGATGCGCCGCGGCGCATTTGTGACGCTTGGTGGCGTGACGATTACGCTGGTGGCTTTCTCGTTGGGCTTTGCCAATGCCGCCGCCCTCTTTATCCCGCTGTCGCTGATCGGTGTTGGCAATGGCATGACCCTACCCAACGTGATTGCGGCAACTATCAGCCTCAAACCAGAAGCAGCAGGCGCCGTTTCGGGTCTGCTTGGGGCGCTGCAAATCGGCATTGGCGCCGCTGGCTCCGTTTTTGGAGGTTATGAGGTCGGCAGCGATGGCTCTCCCATCAACTTGGCTGTCATGCTGTTTGTTTTTGCCGTGGCCGCTGCAATCGTCACCCACTTTGCCGCCGCCCAACGTCCCGCAGACGTTGCGCTGGCCAATTGATTCCCGCGCGCGGCCACGACACACTGTGTCCATGACCACGCCCGCAAAATCTCCCTTCCTGATCGCGCCGGATATCGACGATGGGCGCCTGACTAAGTCCGTTGCCGGTTTGGATGAAAACGGCGAACCGATCACGGTCGATGTGGTCACCGAGCGGCCGCTAACGCTTTTCCTCAATGCGCAGGAGATCGTCACCATGATGACCATCGGCGATCACCCGGCGCTGCTGGCCGTCGGGTACCTGCGCAACCAGAACATGGTGCGCGATGATGATGTGATCACGGGCGTTGAACATGACGAAGAGCTGGGTGTTGTGATCGTGCGCACGCAGCGTGAGACCGATTATGAGGCGGTGACACGCAAGCGCGTACGCACTTCCGGCTGCGCGCAAGGCACAGTTTTTGCGGACGTCATGGACGGGTTTGACGCGGTGGTCTTGCCCTCGAAGACAAGCGTTTCGACCACACAGCTTATCGCACTCTCCAAGACCATCAACACGACCCCCAGCCTCTATTTGAAGGCCGGGGCGATCCATGGCTGCGTGCTGGCCATGCCAGACCGGCCACTCGTCTATATGGAAGATGTTGGTCGCCACAACGCCGTCGACAAAATCGCGGGCTGGATGCATCTCGGCGGTGCGGATGGCACCGATAAACTCCTCTACACCACCGGTCGCCTGACTTCGGAGATGGTGATCAAGACCGTTATGATGGGCATTCCGATCCTGGTGTCGCGATCAGGCTTTACCGCCTGGGGTGTGGAACTCGCGCAGCAGGCAGGCCTGACACTGATCGGACGAGCGCGCGGCAAGAAGTTCACTGTGCTGAGTGGCGATGAACGAGTAATCCGCGATCATGCGATTGCTGACATCAGCGACGCATCGGAAGACCCGGCAACAATACGCAAAGGCGCGCGCGATGTCGGATGAGGTCATTGGTGCAATCATCGCAGGCGGTCAGGCAAGCCGCATGGGTGGCGTAAACAAGCCACTCCAAGTGCTGGCCGGGCAACCGATGATCGCCCACGTCGCCAGTCGTTTGCGCCATCAAACACCGAGCATCATCGTCAATGCGAACCGCGATGTCGGCGCCATTGCAGTGGCTACCCGCGTCGATCCATCTAACGTTGTCGCCGACCACCCAGCGTTTGCGGCGCGTGGCCCGCTTTCAGGATTGCTCGCATCCATGCGCGCCGCAAAATCACGCGGCGCAGATCAGATCCTTACAGTCGCAGCGGACACCCCGTTCTTTCCCACCGATCTGGCCGCCCGGCTGCAAAATGCCGCCGACGGGAACACCATCGCGATTGCGCGCTGTGGCGGATACCGGCACCCGCTGTTTGCGCTCTGGCCAACAGCGATTGCGGACGATCTGGAGGCTTTCCTCGCCGGTGGAGACATCAACAAGGTGATGGCGTTTGCAAAGCGGCACGCATTGGTGGAGGTCGATTTCGACGAGACCGGCAACGATCCGTTCTTCAACATCAACACGCCCGAGGACCTTGCAAAGGCCGAGGCTCTGTTTGTCGTCCAAGTGGACCCTGTCGCATGAGCAAAGGAAGACCTGCCATTCTGGGGGTTGCTGGCTATAAGAACAGCGGCAAGACAACGCTGACATCGAAGCTTGTGCGCGCCTACTCAAATGACGGCTTGCGCGTGTCGACGGTCAAGCACGCCCACCACGCTTTCGATCTCGACCAGCCGGGTACCGATACGGCCAACCACCGCGAAGCGGGCGCAGGCGAAGTGGCCATTGTTAGCGCGCGGCGCTGGGCCATCATGCACGAAAATCGCAAGGGTGAGCCCGAGCCACCGCTCGAAGACATCCTGACGCGCCTGTCGCCATGTGAACTCGTGATCGTCGAGGGCTACAAAAACGATCCCCACCCAAAAATCGTGCTGCTGGGCGCCAGCGACCATGCGGAACTGCTGGTACGGCTGACCAATGTGGTGGCCATCGCGCTTGCGCCGGGCGTCAGCGCGCCTGAAACCACGTGCCCTGTATTTGACCGCGACGACCTCGAAGGACTGCAGCACTTCGTGTCCACACATTTGCGTCCGGCACTGGTTCGAAACGCGTGACCGGCAAGCTGCTCAACGACTGCTTCCTGCACGACAGGGACCGTATGCGCCACACCGAGGTGCTGGCACTTCTTCGAGACCGCCTATCATGCGTAACAGATCACGAAAGCGTCGCCCTATGCACGGCTTTGGGCCGTGTCGCGCATGCGGATGTCCAAAGCACCTACGCAATCCCGCAAGCCGACAACGCAGCGGTCGACGGTTTCGCAATTCGCCACAGCGACTTGACCGCATCGGATGGACCGCTGCCCATCCACGCGTCGCATCCAGCAGGCGCAGAACCCCCTGACGTGCCCAACGGATATGCTGTGCGCATCTTCACCGGCGCCGTTATGCCGCCGGGCCTCGACACCGTCGCCATGTCCGAAGACTGCACGGTCGAGGGTGATGTCGTGACGCTTCCCGTTGCGCTGAAAGTGGGCGCAAACCGGCGCGAGCGCGGCGAAGACGTGATGCCAGGCGACGTCATATTGACTGCAAACCACGTCGTCACGCCCGCACATATCGCAGCGCTTGCGGCATGCGGATGTGCAAGCGTGGCGGTGCGCGCGCAGTTGCGCGTGGCCATCCTCTCGACCGGCAATGAGATCATCCCGCCTGGGAGCCCCGCTGCCGCCCACGAAGTCTACGATGCCAACCGGCCCATGCTCGCCGCACTTTTGCAGCATCCGTCGATCGCGACGACTGATTTAGGCCATGTACCGGACGATGAACCAGGCTTGCGCGCCATTCTGGCGAAAGCCGCGGCAAGCCATGATGTTATCGTGACCACCGGAGGCGCATCGCGCGGCGACGAAGACCACATGCTTACAGCCCTCGACACGCTCGGCAATCGGCACCTGTGGCAGATCGCAATCAAGCCGGGACGTCCGATGATGTTTGGCCAGATCGGCGATTGCGTTGTGCTTGGCCTGCCCGGCAATCCGGTTGCGGCATTCGTCTGCACGCTCCTCTATGCCCGCCACGCCATGGCGCGGCTTATGGGCATCTCGCCGCGCGGACCACGCCCCATCATGGCGCCTGCAGGATTTGAGATCGCAAGCAAGAAGCCCGACCGCCGCGAGTTCCTTCGTGGCTGGATTGGTGACGACGGAACCGCTCAAAAATTTGCCCGCGATGGTTCCGGGCTGATCTCCGGTTTGCGCGCCGCAGGCGGATTGATTGAATTGCCGGAGGATGTCACATCGGTGCAACGCGGAGACCCGGTGCGGTATTTGCGCCTGTCGGACTTTCAGATCGCCCACGAGGACCAGCCGTGACCGACGACGCTGCCAGCGACCAATCCAACGTCGATGATGTCGGCCATGACCCGCCGCGATACGCCCGCTTTCATCCAAATGACGCCTTTGGAGGCTACAGCTTCACATCGCTGATCATCCACGGTGTCAGCATCTTTTGCGTCCTGATTGTCGCCGTTCAAATGATCAGGGGTGGCTACCAGACACCTGCGCCGCCAGACGCCGCAATCGCTGCCTTCTTCCTTTTCCACGTCTGGTGGCGCGTCACACACGGTTTTCCGCGCACCTTCACGCGGCCGCTTTTCGTCGCGTTCGTCTACCGGCTTTCCATGGTCGTGATGCTTTTAAGCCTCGGTGTCTTTGCCATCGCAGGACTTACTCTCGCATGGTTTTCCGGCGAGACGCTGACCGCCTTTGGCTATCCGGTTTTCCCGTTTGAAAACAACGCTCTGCCGTTCTGGCAATCCTTCGCAGAAATCACATACCGGGCAAGTGTCAATGCCTTCATCACGGGCACCATCGTGCAAATGATCGCACTTATCCATTCTGCCCTCAGTCCGGCGCGCGTCGCGTTGAAGCGGATTGTGACGCCGGTCAAACACGGCAAATAGCCAGAATTGCCTAACGTATGGGCATGTCGAAAAATGTTGCAATCCCTGAAAAAACCGTAGGAATATCAGATTTGACCCGGACACCGTCCGGCACACGAAATCTCAGGGAGATATCATGAAGCTCGCAAAGACCCTTTTGGCCGCAACCGCTGCAATCGCGCTTTCAATGGGCGCTGCCGCCGCCGACGGCCATTCCATGAAAATCAAGATCGGCACCGAAGGCGCATACCCGCCCTTCAACAATCTGGAAGCGGACGGCTCGCTGGTTGGTTTTGACATCGATATCGCCAATGCATTGTGCGAAGAGATGAAAGCCGACTGCGAATTCGTTACCTCCGATTGGGACGGCATCATCCCGGCGCTTCTGGCGGGCAAGTTCGACGCCATAATCGCATCCATGTCGATCACCGAAGAGCGCCTGGAAGTCGTCGATTTCACCAGCAAATATTACAACACACCGCCGGCAATCGCCGTACCAAAAGACAGCGACATCGCGGAGGCGACCGACGCTGCACTTGCGGGCAAAGCGATCGGTGCACAGTCTTCAACGACACACTCAAACTACGCCGAAGAGAAGCTTTCCTCCGCCAGCCTGACGCTCTATCCGACACCGGATGAGTACAAGCTCGACATCGCAAACGGCCGCATCGATGCCGTGATTGATGATGTTGTCGTGCTTTCAGAGTGGCTGGAAACCGAAGATGGTGCCTGTTGCAAGATCCTAGGCACGCTGACACCGGACCCGGTCATCAATGGTGAGGGCGCAGGCATCGCGATCCGCAAAGGCGAAGATGAGCTCAAAGCCAAGTTCAACGCGGCCATCGAAGCCATCCGCGCCAACGGCACCTACGATACGATCAACGCGAAGTATTTCGACTTTGACGTCTACGGCGGCTGATCGATCGTAACGCAACTCTCAAACCAAAGGCGGCCCCGGCCGCCTTTGTGCTTTCCGGCGGGCGATGGACTGGCAAACACTCATATCCTTTGGTGACCAAGGCTGGGGCGACGAGATCGCCCGGGGCGTGTTCATCACGGTCACGCTGGCGCTTGCGACGCTGCCACTTGGCCTGCTGATTGGCTTTTTCATCGCGCTCGCCAAACAATCCGAAGAGCGCACGCTGCGCATCGCAGCTGATGTCTACACCACCATCTTCCGCGGCCTGCCCGAACTGCTGACGCTGTTCATCGTGTTCTACGGCATGCAGATCGGCATCCAGAACGCTTTGCGCGCACTTGGTTTCGAAACCGGCATCGAGATCAACGCATTCGCCGCGGGCATGGTCGCGCTGGCGCTCGTGTTTTCATCCTATGCGTCCGAAGTCTTCATGTCCGCCTTCAAGGCCATCCCTAAAGGCCAGTATGAAGGCGGCCACGCGCTTGGCCTTTCAGACGGGCAAACCATGCGCACCATCATCGCCCCGCAGCTGATCCGCATCGCCCTGCCGGGCCTTGCCAATTTATGGATGATCCTCCTCAAAGACACAGCCCTTGTCTCCGCCATTGGCCTCTCCGACATCGTGCGCCAGACGGGCATTGCCGCCCGGGTCACCAAGGAAGCGTTCCTGTTTTACGGCATCGCCTTCATCCTGTTCCTCGTGCTCGCACTGCTGTCGTCCATCGTCATCAACCGCATCGAAGCCTATGGCGAGCGCAGTGAGGCGGTGCGCTGATGAGCGAGGCGACGGTCACATCCGGTCTTGTAGAAGCGCAAGCGCCCCCACCGGCCTTACCAAAGCCCTGGACGGTTACGCGCATTGCGGGCCATGCACTGATCGCGTTCTGGCTGTTCTGCGCGGTCATGCTCGTTTGGTATCTGATCGCCGCTTGGGATCCCGCAAAGGTCTCCCGCTACGGCCCGCGCTTTTTGGAAGGTCTTGGCGTCACGCTCACGCTGGTCGCCATATCCATCATCATAGGCGCCATCCTTTCGCTGCCGGTCGCATTCGCCCGCATGTCGAAAAACCCGGTGCTGTCGGGCATCTCATTTGGCTATGTCTACCTGTTCCGAGGCACGCCGCTTTTGGCGCAACTGTTCCTGATCTACTACGGCCTCGGCTCGTTCCGACAGGAACTGGAAACCATCGGACTGTGGGTCTTTTTCCGCGATGCGTGGAACTGCGCAATCTTTGCCTTCACGCTCAACACCGCCGCCTATCAAGCCGAAATCGTGCGCGGCGCGGTCCAATCCGTGCCCAAGGGGCAATGGGAGGGCGGCTCAGCCCTTGGCCTCACGCGCCCGCAAACCTTCGGCAAAATCATCGCCCCGCAGGCGCTCGTCGTCGCGCTGCGCCCCTATGGCAATGAGATCATCCTGATGATCAAGGGTTCAGCCATCGTCGCGCTGATCACGGTGTTCGACCTCATGGGCGAAACTCGCCGCGCCTTCTCGCGCACCTTCGATTTCCAAACCTACATCTGGGCCGCGATCTTTTACCTGATCATCGTGGAGGTGTTGCGGAACGTCTGGGCTTGGCTCGAAAAGCGCCTGACGAAGCATTTGGTGCGATGAGCGCGTGCTCCCTCCACGCTTGAAGGCCTCAAAAACCTAAGGTTCCGGTGTGACTAATGCCGAGCGGGACATGGTAAACTGTCGGCCGACTTGAGCGTCCCTTAACGCGCCGGTGTTTTGGAATGATGTGGGTGGAGCTGATTCAAGGGGTTTGCGCCAATGGGTAATCTGTTGAAGATTGTTGGCTACTCTGCAGCATGCGGCCTGTTGGGTTTGGTTGGAGGTGCGGCGTTTGCACTTCTGATGGGTTCAAACCTCTAGCCTCTAACGGGTGTCTTCACAGGGCTGGTTTTTCTCATCGTCTCCTTTTTCGCATTAGCCTTTCGTGCCTTGTTGGCGCGACACAAAGCTCAGTAACAGCCAAAATTCCGTCTCTGGGAACGTTTTTCTAACTGCACCGTACAGCACTACCCAACTTAAATGGCTCGGGTGGGATTAGTGCCAGTCGGTAACAGCAGACCACGCATCACTATCCCCTTCCCCAAACCGCCGGCTCGCGCTACCTGCGACGGCAAATGAACTAAGGGACAATTCCAATGGCAAAATGCGCATTCATCGGGCTGGGCGTGATGGGCTATCACATGGCCGCGCATCTGAAGAACCGCGGCGGGCATGATGTCACCGTCTACAACCGCACCGCCGCCAAAGCCGACGCGTGGGTCGCCGAACACGGTGGCGCGAAGGCGGACACACCGGCAGCGGCTGCCGATGGCGCAGACTTTGTGTTTGCGTGCGTCGGCAATGACGACGATCTGCGCTCCGTTACAACCGGCGCGACCGGCGCGTTTTCGGCAATGAAGGCGGGCGCGATCTTTATCGACAACACCACCGCTTCAGCCGTTGTTGCAAAGGAACTCGACGCGGCAGCGAAAGCAAAAGGCTGCGGCTTCATCGATGCGCCGGTGTCGGGTGGCGAAGCTGGCGCGGTCAATGGTGTGTTGACCGTGATGTGCGGCGGTGACGAAGACACGTTCGCAAAGGCCAAGCCGGTGATTGAAAGCTATGCCAAAATGGTCGGCCTGATGGGCCCGGCCGGTGCGGGCCAAACGACCAAGATGGTCAACCAGATCTGCATTGCGGGCCTCGTCCAGGGCCTGTCGGAGGGCATCCACTTTGCGCAAGAAGCAGGGCTCGACGTCAAGGCCGTTATCGACGTGATCTCAAAGGGTGCGGCCGGATCATGGCAGATGGAAAACCGTCACAAGACGATGAATGCCGGTGAATACAATCACGGATTTGCCATCGACTGGATGCGCAAGGATTTGGGCATTGTGCTCGATGAAGGCGACCGCATCGGCGCGTCCTTGCCGGTCACCGCGCTGGTCGATCAGTTCTACAAGGACATCCAGAAAATGGGTGGCGGCCGCTGGGACACGTCGTCATTGCTGGCACGGCTCAAAGCTTCGGGCTAGTCTGCGGCCAATGGCGCTTGGCAGAGACAGCACTGCGCAAGAGATCATCGCGCACATGAGGGCAATCGCGTCACCAGACGCGATTGCGTCCAAGAAGCGCTATGGCATCAACACCGCGCGCTGCGTTGGGGTGATGCATGGCGTGCAGCGCGACATCGCAAAGGCGATCAAGAAGAACCACGACCGGGCCATGACGCTCTGGGACAGCCGTATCACCGAGTGCCAGTTGGTCGGTGCATTCACCGCCGATGCAACGCGCTTCACGCGCCATGACGCACATCGCTGGGCAAATGATTTTGACAGTTGGGACATTGTCGATGGGTGCGGTGATCTCTACGCACGATCGCCCGACTGGGAGACGCTCATCCACGCCTTTATCGCCGATGAGCGGGAATACGTAAAGCGTATGGCGTTTGTGATCATCACCTACGCCACGATCAAGCGGAAGACACTGCCCGACGACACGTTCGTGCCTTACCTCGCGATGATCGAGCGCGAAGCAATTGACGACCGAAAATACGTCAAAAAAGGGGTTAGCTGGGCGCTACGTTCCATCGGAAAGCGTTCGCCTTTCTTGCGCAACGCAGCGCTTGAGACATGTGAGCAATTGTTCACGAACGGCGGCAGAATTCAGGCCGCAATTGCCAAAGAGACCGTGCGCGATCTCAACTCGGCTTCCACGCTTCGGCGCATGCAAAAGATGGGCGGATAGCTACTTTTCGACCGCCATATAGTCGAGCGGCAGCGCAGTGGTCGACTTGATTTGCTCCATCGCGAAGACCGACGACACATCCTTGATCTCGATTTTCTCGATCAGGCGTTTGTAAAACGCATCATAGGCGGCAATGTCGGGCACGACGACGCGGAGAAGGTAGTCCACATCACCGCTCATCCGGTAGAATTCAACGACCTCCGGAAACTCCGTGATCACCTCGGAAAACCGCAACAGCCACTCCTTGGTGTGCGCATTGGTGCGGATCGACACGAAGACATTGACGCGCGCATTGATCTTGTCCGGATCGAGCACCGCGACCCGGCTTTTGATGACGCCGTCTTCCTCAAGCTTCTGGATGCGGCGCCAGCACGGGGTGGTCGACAGGCCAATGCGTTTGGCGATGTCAGCGACGGCCATCGTGGCGTCTTCCTGCAAAAGGCGCAAAATATTTTTGTCGATGCGGTCCATGCGAAATTTTTTCCTTCGAAAGCAACAATTTCTGCTTACCAGAAGAACAAACGGCATCAAGGCGTCAAAGCCGTTTCGCCACTTCCGCCTTCAAAAACGGCAGCACATCCGCCTCAAACCACGGGTTCTTCTTGATCCACGCATTGTTGCGCCAGGACGGATGCGGCAGTGGCAAGACACGACGGCCATTGAGCGGCGTATCAAAATGATCACGCCAACCGCCAACCGTCGCCGTCATGTTTTTGGCGCGGCGCGGACCGAGATGGTAGGCTTGGGCGTACTGGCCGATCACCAAGACAAGCTCGATCTGCGGCATGAGGGCATACAGCCGATCATGCCAATGGGCGACACATTCGCGGCGCGGCGGCAGGTCGCCGCCTTTGGCATCCAGCCCCGGAAAACAGAAGCCCATGGGCACAATGGCAATTTTCGCGTCATCGTAAAAGACGTCTTGGCCGATCCCCATCCAATCGCGCAATCGGTCGCCGGACGGATCGGTGAACGGGCGGCCAGACGCATGAACGCGGGTGCCGGGCGCTTGGCCTGCAATGCAGATGCGCGCAGTCGGCGACGGAACGACCACAGGTCGCGGCGCATGCGGCAGCGGCTTAGCTCCCGTCGGCGCGTCGGCACATATGCGGCAGGCGCGGATATCGCGCGCAAGTTGGTTGAGCGGATCGGCGGTCATTGGCGGGTCACCGATGTGGCGCGGTCGCGGAAATCGCGCGGTGCCTCGAAGGTCCCTCCCCACAGGCCACGCTTTGCGCGGCGCGCGTCGCCTTCCTCGCGCGCAAAACCGCCGAAATCGATGGCCCAACCGTCTTTCACCATGCGCGCATTCAGGCTGATCGGGTCATCGCCGCGTTGGCACACACCCAAAGCCCGCCCGAAGCGGTCTCGCCCGCCGCTGGTACAGGTCACCGATCGGCGTCCAACGAGCGTGCGCA
>JBCBHR010000021.1:0-12176 GCA_038525365.1 Pseudomonadota bacterium
TGATCAAATTGCAAATTGGGGCGACGACGAGGTTGCGTGGGTTGATGAGCATTTGAAGTTCTCCGGTCGCATCGGTCGCGAGGACTGGATCAACCAAGCTGCGGCTTTGGCGCGCGGCGGGCGAGACGAATATGTGCGTGTCTTTGGCAAGGAGCCGCGGTGAACGGCAGTGCACCGCCTTTGCGTGAAAGACGAAAGCGTTAGTCGGTTTATACCCGTTTTCAGCCGGGCAATGGTTGGCGGGTTTTGTGAAACGGTCTAAACGGATCGCAGGATCCGCACCATGCAACTCGCTGAACTCAACATTGCCGTCCCGAAGTTTCCGCTGGGTGATCCGCGCATGGCGGATTTCATGGACAATTTGAACCGAATCAATGGGTTGGCCGCTGAGATGCCGGGCTTTGTGTGGATGCACAAGGACCATACGGGCCACGCCATGTACCAGGAAACACCTTGGCCGGACGCTGCCGCGAATATGAGCGTTTGGGAAACAGCCGAGCAGCTGGAGCATTTCGTTTGGAACACGGTCCACAAGCGCTTCTACAATCGCAAGCACGAGTGGTTTTCCGCGATGAAGTCGCATCACTTCGTGATGTGGTGGGTCGAAGACGGCCACCGACCGACGTTGCATGAGGCAAAAGATCGACTTGATTATCTCGATGCCCATGGCAATAGCGACCAAGCGTTCGACTGGGCGCACCTTCCACATGTGAAACTCTGGCAATCACAACGGTGCGGGTAGCCGCAAGATATAGCGACCACGGATAGCGATCACGATGGCAACCATTAAAGTTGACGGCAACGAAATTGAGGTCCCGGATCACTACACGATCCTGCAGGCCTGTGAGGAAGCCGGTGCGGAAATTCCGCGTTTTTGTTTCCATGAGCGCCTGTCGATTGCGGGCAACTGCCGCATGTGCCTCGTCGAGGTGAAGGGTGGCCCGCCAAAGCCTGCCGCATCCTGCGCCATGGGCGTCAAGGATTTGCGCCCCGGCCCGGAAGGACAGCCGCCGGAGGTCTTCACCAACACCCCGATGGTCAAGAAAGCGCGCGAAGGGGTGATGGAGTTCCTGCTCATCAACCATCCGCTCGATTGCCCGATCTGTGACCAGGGCGGCGAGTGCGACCTGCAAGATCAGGCGATGGCCTATGGCATTGACGCGTCGCGCTATCAGGAAAACAAGCGCGCGGTCGAAGACAAATATATCGGCCCGCTCGTCAAAACGATCATGACGCGGTGCATTCACTGCACACGTTGCGTTCGGTTCACAACGGAAGTGGCAGGCATCTCGGAACTCGGCCTGATCGGTCGCGGCGAGGATGCTGAGATTACAACCTATCTCGAAGAAGCGATGACGTCGGAACTGCAGGGCAATGTGATTGACCTCTGCCCCGTCGGTGCGCTGACATCGCGCCCCTACGCATTTCAGGCGCGCCCTTGGGAGCTCACCAAGACGGAAAGCATCGACGTTATGGACGCCGTTGGCTCTGCGATCCGCGTTGATACACGCGGTCGCGAAGTCATGCGCGTGATGCCACGTGTGAATGAGGATGTGAACGAAGAGTGGATCTCTGACAAGACGCGTTTCATCTGGGACGGTCTGCGCACGCAGCGCCTCGACCGCCCATTCGTCAAAGGCGCGGATGGGAAGCTGAAACCGGCCAGCTGGAGCGAGGCTTTCCAAGCCGTAAAGTCTGCACTCGATGGCAAGTCTGGTGACCAGATTGGTGCGATAGCTGGTGATCTGGCTGGTGTCGAAGAGATGTTTGCTCTCAAGCAGCTCATGGCAAAGCTTGGTTCGACGAACACGGATTGTCGGCAGGATGGTTCCAAGCTTGATCCTGCGTTGGGTCGCGCAAGCTACATATTCAATCCGTCGATCAACGGGATCGAAGATGCCGATGCCATATTGATTGTTGGTGCGAACCCGCGCTTTGAGGCATCGGTTTTGAACGCGCGCATCCGCAAGGCATGGCGCGCAAATCCGCTGCCAATCGCCGCCATTGGCGAAGAGCTAGGCGATCTGCGCTACGATTACGATTATCTGGGTGCCGGGCCGGAAACACTTGCTGAGTTGGTCGACGGCAAGGGCAAGTTTGCTTCGACGCTCAAGAAGGCCAAGCGCCCGATGATACTCGTCGGGCAGGGTGCGTTGGCGCGTGGCGATGGAGCCGGGGTGTTGGCGAACGCCGCCAAGCTGGCCGAAACCGTCGGCGCGCTGTCAGACGACTGGAATGGTTTTGCTGTTCTGCACACTGCAGCGGCACGTGTTGGCGGTCTCGACATCGGCTTTGTGCCGGGTGAAGGCGGCAACGATGCCGCCGCGATGGTGACCGAAGCAGACGTGCTCTTCCTGCTGGGTGCAGACGAACTGCCGCTCGACAAACGCAAGTCTGGCGCGACCACGATCTACATTGGTACGCATGGCGACGTCGGCGCGCATCATGCGGACATCATCCTGCCTGCCAGCGCGTACACCGAAAAATCCGCGACATATGTCAACACCGAGGGTCGGGTGCAGGTGACAAGTCGTGCCGGGTTTGCACCGGGCGACGCAAAAGAAGACTGGGCGATCCTGCGGGCTTTGTCCGACGTTATTGGGCAGAAGCTTCCATACGACTCGCTACCGCAATTGCGCGCAGCGCTGTATGCCGAGGCGCCCCATTTGGCTGCCATCGATGAGATCGCGCCTTGCGACAGCGCTGACATTAAAGCGCTCGCCAAGAAGTCCGGTAAAATGAACAAGTCAGCGTTTCGCTCGCCGGTACGGGATTTCTACCTCACCAATCCGGTCGCGCGCGCTTCAAAGGTCATGGCGGAGTGTTCGCAACTCGCCAGGGATCGCAAGCTTCCGCAGGCGGCAGAATAAGAAGGGCCGAGGATCATGTTTGAAACATTCATCTGGCCCGGGCTGATCATGGTGGCGCACTCGCTGGTGCTGCTGGTCGCGCTGCTGGTATTCACCGCGTTCATTTTGTACGCCGACCGCAAGGTCTGGGCAGCGGTCATGAGCCGTCGCGGGCCCAACGTCGTCGGGCCATTCGGACTGTTGCAGTCGTTTGCCGATCTTTTGAAGTTTGTCATCAAAGAGCCGATCATCCCGGCAGGCGCGTCAAAGGGCATTTTTCTGCTCGCGCCGTTGATCTCGGCAGTATTGGCGCTCGCGGCATGGGCCGTTATCCCGGTCAGTGAAGGCTGGGCAGTCGCATCGATCAATGTTGGGATTCTCTACGTCTTCGCGATCTCCTCGCTGGAAGTCTACGGCGTGATCATGGCGGGTTGGGCATCCAACTCGAAGTACCCGTTTCTGGGTGCGCTGAGGTCTGCCGCACAGATGGTCTCCTACGAGGTCTCAATCGGCTTTGTGATCGTGACCGTGCTGCTGCTTGTCGGGTCGCTGTCGCTGACGGAAATTGTGCTCGCGCAGAAGGACGGCTTCGGCACATGGATTGGCCTGCCGAACTCGTTCCTCGACTGGCATTGGCTCGGCCTGTTCCCGATGTTTGTGATCTTCTTCATCTCGGCGCTGGCGGAAACGAACCGTCCGCCGTTTGATCTCGTGGAAGCAGAATCCGAGCTCGTTGCCGGTCACATGATCGAATACTCCTCGACCCCGTACATGATGTTTATGCTAGGTGAATACATCGCCATCCTGCTGATGTGTGCGCTCACCGTCATCCTGTTCATGGGTGGCTGGCTGCCGCCATTCGATTTCGCGCCGTTCACATGGTTGCCGGGCGTCTTCTGGTTCATGTTCAAGCTGTGCCTGGTGTTCTTCATGTTTTCCATCGTGAAGACCATTGTGCCCCGCTATCGTTATGACCAACTGATGCGTTTGGGTTGGAAGGTATTCCTGCCAATTTCCCTGTTTATGGTCGTCGCGACTGCCGGGTTCCTGAAACTGACCGGCTGGGCTTAAAGGACAAAGAGACCCATGAGCACCATCGCACAAGCCGCCAAATCACTGCTGTTGCTGGAGTTTGTTGCCGCCTTTGGGCTGGCGATGAAGCGCTTCTTTGCGCCCAAAGCGACGCTCAACTACCCGCATGAGAAGGGCAAGCTGTCACCGCGCTTTCGCGGCGAGCACGCTCTGCGCCGTTATCCAAACGGTGAGGAGCGCTGCATCGCGTGTAAACTGTGCGAGGCGATCTGCCCGGCACAGGCCATTACAATTGAAGCCGGCCCCCGCCGCAATGACGGCACGCGCCGCACCGTGCGCTACGACATCGACATGGTGAAATGCATCTATTGCGGCTTCTGCCAGGAGGCATGCCCGGTCGATGCAATCGTGGAAGGCCCGAACTTCGAATTCGCGACGGAAACCCGCGAAGAGCTTTATTACGACAAGGACAAACTGCTCGCCAATGGCGACCGATGGGAGCGCGAAATCGCGCGCAACATCGCGCTCGACGCGCCGTATCGCTGAGCAGAAAGAGGCATTGGACTTTGCCGCGCATCGGGGTATTGCGGCGCACATAACAACAGCGGACCGGGGAGAACCGGGGCGCAAAAAAGGATCGGGATAAGATGCTGTTGACCGGACTGGGCGCGGCCTTCTTCTACATGTTTGCATTCATTGCCGTCGCCAGCGCCGTCATGGTCGTGGTGTCGCGCAATCCCGTGCATTCTGTGCTCTATCTCATCCTGACGTTCTTCAACGCAGCCGCACTGTTTCTGCTCACGGGCGCTGAGTTCCTCGGCATGATCCTGTTGGTGGTTTACGTGGGTGCGGTCGCGGTTCTGTTCCTGTTTGTGGTCATGATGCTGGATGTGGATTTTGCGTCCATGAAGCGTGGCGCGCTAGACTATGCGCCGATTGGCATGATGGTTGGTATCGTGCTGGCAATGGAACTGCTGATCGTTGTCGGCGGCAATGCGCTTGCGGTCGATAGGCCGGACAATGTCGCTCTGCCGACGCCGGATCCAGCAAGGCGTGAAAACACGGCGGCCATCGGCGACATTCTCTACACCGATTACGTTTTCTTCTTCCAGATCGCAGGCTTGGTGCTGTTGGTTGCCATGATCGGCGCGATTGTCTTGACCCTTCGGCCACCCAAGTCGGGCGTCAAACGCCAGGACATGGGCGCGCAGGTGCGTCGCACACCGGAGGAAGCGATGGAACTCGTCGACGTCGAAAGCGGGAAGGGCCTCTGAACCATGGCTGTCTCGATTTCCCATTTTGTCACCGTTTCAGCGCTGCTGCTGGTCATCGGTGTGTTCGGCATTTTCCTGAATCGGAAAAATGTCATCGTTATCCTGATGAGCGTCGAACTCATCCTGCTGGCAGTGAACCTGAATTTCATCGCGTTTTCCGCGCATCTGCAGGATCTGAACGGGCAGATCTTTGCGCTCTTCGTATTGACCGTCGCGGCCGCTGAAGCGGCCATCGGTCTTGCCATCCTCGTCGTCTTCTATCGCAACCGCGGGTCCATCGCGGTCGAAGACGTCAACATGATGAAAGGCTGATCGGGGTCTGAGACATGTATCATCTGATCGTCTTCCTGCCGCTTCTCGGCGCGCTCATTGCCGGTTTCGGCGGGCGCTATATCGGCCACAAAGCGTGCGAGTACATCACTTCCGGCTTCCTCGTGGTGTGTGCGATCCTGTCATGGATTGCCTTTTTTCAGGTCGGCTTTTCCGAGGCTGAACCGCGTACGGTTGAAGTCTTGCGCTGGATTCAATCCGGCAATCTCGATGTTTCTTGGGCGTTCCGGATCGACACTCTAACGGTAGTCATGCTGGTGGTCGTGAACACGGTGTCCGCGCTCGTTCACATCTATTCAATTGGCTATATGAGCCACGATCCGCACCGCTCGCGGTTCTTCTCATACCTGTCGTTTTTCACTTTCTCGATGCTGATGCTGGTAACGTCGGACAACCTCGTCCAAATGTTCTTCGGCTGGGAAGGCGTCGGCGTAGCGTCATACCTGCTGATCGGCTTCTGGTACAAAAAGGCGTCCGCCAATAATGCCGCGATGAAGGCGTTCATCGTCAACCGTGTTGGCGACTTCGGCTATGCGCTTGGTATCTTTGGCGTGTTCGTCTTGTTCGGTTCGGTCAACTTCGACACCATCTTCGCCAACGCCGCGCAGTTTGCGCCGGGGGCTGAGTTGGCCGATGATATCGTGCTGAACTTCCTCGGCTATGAGCTTACCCGACAAGGCGCGCTGACCATCGTGTGCCTGCTGCTTTTCATGGGCGCCATGGGCAAGTCGGCGCAGTTCCTGCTGCACACATGGCTGCCCGATGCCATGGAGGGCCCAACCCCGGTCTCCGCGCTCATCCATGCTGCGACCATGGTCACTGCCGGTGTCTTCATGGTCGCGCGCATGTCGCCGATCTTTGAACTGTCGGTCGATGCGCTGACCATCGTGACGGTCGTTGGCGCCATCACGGCATTCTTCGCTGCAACGGTGGGCCTTGTCCAAAACGACATCAAGCGCGTCATCGCGTACTCAACCTGTTCGCAGCTCGGCTACATGTTCGTGGCGCTCGGCATTGGTGCCTATGGTGCCGCGATCTTCCACCTTTTCACGCACGCCTTTTTCAAAGCGCTTCTCTTCCTTGGTGCGGGCTCTGTTATCCATGCGGTCAGCGACGAACAGGACATGCGCAAGATGGGCGGCCTGCGAACGCACATTCCGATGACCTACTGGATGATGATCGTTGGAACCGTGGCGCTGACCGGCCTTGGCATTCCCGGCACTGTTATCGGCACCGCCGGCTTCTTCTCAAAAGATGCGATCATCGAAAGCGCCTATGTGGCGACCAATCCGGCTGCCGGCTTCGCATTCGGGATGCTGGTTATCGCGGCGCTGTTCACCAGTTTCTATTCGTGGCGATTGATTTTCCTCACGTTCCATGGTCGCCCGCGCGCGACCGCCGATGTGATGCATCACGTCCATGAGTCACCGTCGGTGATGCTTGTGCCACTCTATGTGCTCGCAGCCGGTGCTCTCTTGGCAGGTGTGGTTTTCCACGAAGCCTTTGTCGGCCACGGCCATGGCGACGGCCATCACGGCTGGTACAATGATTTCTTCCGCACCGCGCTGTTTGCTGGTCCTGAAAATGAGATCCTCGATACGTTCCACAAGGTTCCGTACTGGGTGAAGTGGTCGCCATTTGTGGTGATGGCCATCGGCTTTGCGTTGGCTTGGTACATGTACATCAAGTCGCCAGACACGCCTGCCGCCATCGCCCGTCGGAACAACCACCTCTACAAGTTCCTTTTGAACAAGTGGTACATCGATGAGCTTTACGACTTCCTGTTCGTCAATCCGGCAAAGCGACTTGGCACCTTTCTCTGGAAAAAGGGTGATGGCTGGCTGATCGACGGGTTCGGGCCAAACGGCATCGCCGCGCGCGTGTCTGACCTGACCGGTCGCGTCACCAAAATGCAGTCCGGCTTTCTCTACCACTACGCATTCGCGATGATGATCGGCGTTGCCGCGCTGATCACGTGGATCATGCTTGGAGGCGCAGTCGGATGACCGGCGTACCCATTCTTTCGCTGATTACCTTCCTGCCGCTCGTCGGTCTCGTCGTCCTGCTCTTCATCAATGAAGACACGGAGATGGGCCTGAAAAATGTGCACATGGTGTCGCTGCTGACGACCGTGTTCACCTTCTTCATTTCGCTGTCGATCTGGTTTGGCTTCGATTATTCCAATCCCGGTTTCCAGTTCGTCGAAGAGGCGCAATGGCTTGGTGGTGGTCTGACCTACCGCATGGGTGTCGATGGCATTTCGATGCTGTTCGTTATCCTGACCACGTTCCTCATGCCGTTTTGTATTCTCGCGTCGTGGGACACGATCACCCACCGCGTGAAAGAATACATGATCGCGTTCCTGCTTTTGGAAACGCTGGTCATCGGCGTCTTTTGCGCGCTCGATATTGTGCTGTTTTATGTGTTCTTCGAGGCGGGCCTTGTGCCGATGTTCATCATCATCGGCGTCTGGGGTGGCGCGCGGCGCGTCTATGCCTCGTTCAAATTCTTTCTCTACACGCTGCTCGGCTCAGTGCTGATGCTGCTCGCCATCATGGCGATGTATTGGGAGGCGGGCACGACCTCGATCCCTGAACTGCTCGCTTATGAGTTTTCAGCCGACATGCAGTTTTGGCTTTGGCTGGCGTTTTTTGCGTCCTTTGCGGTAAAGATGCCCATGTGGCCGGTGCACACTTGGCTGCCCGATGCACACGTGGAAGCGCCGACCGCAGGTTCGGTCATTCTGGCGGGCATCTTGTTGAAGCTCGGTGGCTACGGCTTCATCCGCTTTTCGCTTGGCATGTTCCCGCTCGCTTCTGCCGATCTGGCATGGATCGTGTTCCTGCTGTCGGTGATCGCCATCATCTACACCTCGCTTGTCGCCATGATGCAGCAGGACATGAAGAAGCTGATCGCCTATTCATCGGTCGCGCATATGGGCTTTGTGACGATGGGCATCTTTGCCGCCAATGCGCAGGGCGTCGAAGGCGCGATCTTCCAGATGCTGTCCCACGGCCTCGTGTCAGGCGCGCTCTTTCTGTGTGTGGGTGTGGTCTATGATCGTCTCCACACCCGCGAGATCGCAGCCTATGGCGGGCTGGTGCAGAACATGCCGGCCTACGCGCTTGTGTTCATGGTCTTCACCATGGCCAATGTCGGCCTGCCGGGCACGTCCGGTTTCGTTGGTGAATTCCTGACGCTGATGGGTCTGTTTCAGGTCAACACGTGGTTTGCGCTCTTCGCGACCACCGGCGTCATCCTGTCGGCTGGCTACGGGCTTTGGCTTTACCGCCGCATTATCTTCGGTGCGCTGGAAAAAGAAACGCTGAAATCATTGCTCGACTTGAACTTGCGCGAACGCTCGATGCTTTTGACATTGGCGCTGCTCGTTGTCTTCTTCGGCATTTATCCTGCTCCGGTCTTTGATGTTACCGGTCCGGCTGTGGATGCGCTTTTGACAGACTACAATGCGGCGCTCGAAGCGGCGGATGCTGCCAATATGGCAGCTGCGGCCATCGCGCAGTGAATGAATGTGAGCGATTGAGGAACAACAACACATGACTGCCGCAGAGCTCACATCAAGCCTCTCTATCGCGATGCCGGAATTGATCCTGGCCGTCGGTTCCATGGTGCTCCTTATGGTCGGCGTCTTCGTCGACAAGGACCGAGCAAACTCGCTGGTCACATCGCTAACCGTAGCATTGCTCATCGCCGCACTTGGCTGGATGGTCGTCTTTGATGTGCGCGGCGAGGCGTTTGGCGGTGCCTATGTGCAAGATGCGTTTTCGTTCTTCATGAAGGTGCTCACCATTGGCGGCTCGGTGATTGCGCTGATCATGTCGGTCGGCTTTGCCCGGGAAGAAAAATTTGACCGTTTCGAGTTCCCGGTGCTCATCGTGCTGGCGACGCTTGGCATGTTGCTGATGATCTCGGCCAACAATCTGCTCGCGCTCTATATGGGCCTCGAACTGCAGTCGCTGGCGCTTTACGTCATTGCCGCGATCAACCGCGACAGCGCGCGCTCAACGGAAGCGGGCTTGAAGTATTTTGTGCTCGGCGCGTTGTCATCCGGCCTGATGCTCTACGGCATATCCCTGATCTACGGCTTTACCGGCTTTGTCGGATTTGAAGATATTGCCGCCGTCCTTGGAGATCAGGAAGAGCGGTCGCTTGGCCTGCTGTTTGGGCTTGTGTTCCTGCTGGCTGGTCTCGCGTTCAAAATTTCCGCCGTTCCGTTCCACATGTGGACGCCCGACGTTTATGAGGGCGCACCGACACCGGTGACTGCGTTCTTTGCCGCTGCGCCCAAAATGGCCGCCATGGCGATGCTGGTGCGCGTGGTCGCCGATGCGTTTCAGCCGGTCACCGCCGACTGGCAGCAGATTATCGTTTTCATTTCCATCGCCTCCATGCTGCTCGGCGCGTTTGCCGCCATCGGCCAGCGCAACATCAAACGGCTCATGGCTTACTCTTCGATTGGCCACATGGGCTATGCGCTTGTCGGCCTGGCCGCAGGCACAGTGCAGGGCGTTCAGGGTGTCGCGATCTACATGGCGATTTATCTCGTCATGACGCTTGGAACATTCGCGTTCATTCTTGCGATGCGCCGTAAGGACGAGGGCAATGTCGAGCAGATCGACGACCTTGCCGGTTTCGCCACCAACAACACGCTGATGGCGGCAATCCTAACAGCGCTGATGTTTTCGCTTGCGGGTATTCCGCCTTTCGCGGGCTTTTGGGGCAAGTGGTATGTCTTCCTGGCGGCGGTGGAAGCGGGCCTCTGGCCACTTGCGATCATCGGCGTCCTGGCGTCTGTGGTGGGCGCGTATTACTACCTGCGCATTGTCAAGATCATGTGGTTCGATGAGCCGGTCGGACGCTTCGTGCCGACTGCCAATGAGCTTCGTATCGTGATGGCTGCGTCCGGCATATTCGTGATCGGTTACATCGTCTTCGGCGCGCCATTGGCTGTTTATGCCGAGGCCGCGGCGCAGACCTTCTTTTGACCACTGACGCTTTGTGCGCCCTGACATTTGAGCCACTGCCCGCCCTTGCGGGTTGGTACGGGGCGCATGTGGAGACGATTGGCTCCACCAATCGGGAGATGGGCACCCTTTTTGCGGAGCGTGGCGCGGCGCTCGATCAGCATTGGCTAACCGCCGGCGAACAGACCGAAGGGCGGGGCAGGCGCGACCGGAAATGGTCGTCGCCACCGGGCAATCTTTACGCGTCGATGTGTCTGGACGTGAGTGGCATGCGCACAGAAGCCCTTGGCATCCTGCCGCTGGCGACCGGGCTGGCAATCCACAAGGCGCTTGAAACACTTCTGCCATACAGTAAATCCATCGCGCTGAAATGGCCCAATGATGTGCTCATCGATGGCGCGAAATGCTGTGGCATTCTACTGGAGCGTCACGTCATAAAAGACGCAACAGCTGCCATCATCATCGGCATTGGCCTGAACGTTAAAAGCCATCCGGACGACACGCCATATCCAGCGACCCACCTTGATGCAGGCGGCCCAAATATCGCGTTGGACACGGCTTTTGCGGCGCTTTCAAGCGCTATGGCCGAAACGCTGTCGGGCATCGACCGTCCTGACTTTGCCGCAATGATTCGTGATGCGTGGCGCGCCCGGGCCAAGGGTGTTGGGGACGCGATCACCGTCAATCTTGCCAATGGCCAGCTCAAGGGCATATTCCACGATCTGGACGCCGGTGGCCGACTGGTGCTTCGGCTGGATGACAACACGACAAGAACAATCTCTGCAGGCGACATCTTCTTTGCCTGACCCAATCCGTCACAAGACAGGAACCTGAATGTCAGAATTTGTATTCGCACCGCTTGGCGGTGTCGGCGAAATCGGCATGAATTTCGCGCTCTACGGCTTCGGCCCCGCCAACAATCGCAAATGGATGGTTGTCGATTGCGGTGTCACGTTTCCGGGGCCCGATTTGCCGGGCGTTGATCTGGTTTTGCCCGACATCACCTTCATCGAGAAGCACCGCGAAAACCTTGTTGGCATGGTCATCACCCACGCGCATGAGGACCATTACGGCGCGCTTTTGACGCTCTATCCGCGCCTGTCTCCGGATGCGTCATTGCCGGTCTACATGACACCCTTTGCAGCGGGCATGCTGGAGGCGAAGGCGCAGGGCGAACGCGCGTCCGGTGTCGTCAAGGTGGAAGAATATGAAGCCGGTTCGAAGTTTGCGCTTGGCCCATTTGAGATTGAGGCCGTCAACGTGACGCACTCAATCCCGGAACCCGTATCGCTGGCAATCCGCACCCCGCTGGGGGTTGCGCTGCACACGGGCGATTGGAAGAGCGACCCCGAACCCGCCATGGGTGCGCTTACCGATGCTGACGCGTTCCGTAAGCTTGGTGATGAAGGCGTGCTCGCGCTGATTTGCGATTCGACGAATGCCATGCGTGAGGGCATCTCGCCGTCCGAGATGGAAGTCTCCAAGGGGCTTGAGGAGGTCATCAACAAGGCGACCGGCCGTGTTGCTGTCACAACGTTTTCCTCCAATGTGGGTCGTATTCGCTCTATCGCTTTGGCGGCACAAGCCTCCGGACGCCGCACACTTCTGCTCGGCCGCTCCATGAAGCGCGTGGTCGATGTGGCATCAGAGCTCGGCTATTTGGACGGCGTCGACGACTTTTTGAGCGAAGAGGAATTCGGCTACAT
>JBCBHR010000022.1:0-11948 GCA_038525365.1 Pseudomonadota bacterium
ATCGAGTGCTTCCGCGTCGAAGAGGTCGCACTCGATCACATCGGCAGCGCGGATGTCATCGTAGTTTTCAAACGCCATACCGCATTCCTGACCGACCGGGACTTCGTTGACTTCATCCTTGAAGCGCTTGAGCGTTTTGAGCTTGCCTTCGTGGATAACAACGTTGTCGCGTATCAGGCGAACGCCAGCGCCCCGCTCGACCTTGCCTTCTGTGACCTGACAGCCAGCCACCTTGCCGACCTTGGTGATGTTGAAGACTTCCTTGATCTCTGCGTTGCCAAGGAACGTCTCGCGACGCTCTGGCGACAGGAGACCTTCCATGGCCGCTTTCACGTCATCAAGCAGGTTGTAGATGATGTTGTAATAGCGGATTTCGATGCCGGAGGCGTCGGCCAGATCGCGCGCCTGTTTGTTGGCACGCACGTTGAAGCCCATGATCGCCGCACCGGTCGATTCAGCAAGCGAGATGTCGGTCTCGGTGATCCCGCCTGCGCCGGAGTGAATGACGCGAGCTCGCACTTCGTCGGTGCTCATCTTGTCGAGCGCGCCGATGATGGCCTCGATGGAGCCTTGCACATCGCCTTTGATGACAAGCGGGAAATCGGCGACTTCGGCGTCTTTGGCAGCCGCCATCATCTGTTCGAGCGAGCCGCGCGCACCGGCTTGGCGGGCAACCGCTTTTTCGCGCGTCAGACGCTGGCGATAGTCGGAAATCTCGCGCGCACGCGCCTCATTTTCAACGACGGCGACCTTGTCGCCTGCCTGCGGGGTGCCGTTGAGCCCCAGAATTTCGACAGGCAATGACGGCAAAGCCTCAGACAATTGTTGGCCACGATCATTGATGATCGCGCGCACCTTGCCCCACTCGTCACCGGCAACGACGATGTCACCGGTCTTCAGTGTGCCTGCCTGAACCAGGACCGTCGCGACCGGGCCGCGGCCTTTGTCGAGCTTGGCTTCGACCACCACGCCGTCGGCCTGACGGTCGGGGTTGGCTTTCAGTTCGAGGATCTCGGCCTGCAGCAGGATTGAATCCAAAACTCCGTCGAGGTTTGTCCCTTTGAGTGCGGAGACTTCGACTTCCTGCGTTTCACCGCCCATCGTTTCCACGAAGACTTCATGTTGGAGCAGCTCGGTGCGCACCTTGTTGGGATCAGCGTCCGGCTTGTCGATTTTGTTGATCGCCACGATCATGGGCACTTCGGCAGCCTTGATGTGCGCAATGGACTCAATGGTCTGCGGCATGACGCTGTCATCTGCGGCAACGACGAGGATCGCGATATCGGTTGCCTGCGCGCCACGGGCACGCATCGCGGTAAATGCCGCGTGGCCGGGTGTGTCGAGGAACGTGATTTTCTGGCCGTTCTTTTCGACTTGATAGGCACCGATGTGCTGGGTGATCCCACCAGCCTCGCCGGACACAACATTGGCGTTGCGCAACGCATCGAGCAGCGACGTCTTGCCGTGGTCAACGTGGCCCATGATGGTGACGACCGGTGGCCGTGACTTCATGTCTTCCGCGTTATCCTCAATGTCGAACAGGCCCTCTTCCACGTCCGCTTCGGACACGCGCTTGACGGTGTGGCCAAACTCTTCGGCGATCAACTCGGCGGTATCGGCATCAATGAGGTCGCCAGGCTTCATCATCTGGCCCTGCTGCATCATGAACTTCACCACATCCACGGCGCGCTCGGTCATGCGCTGCGCAAGTTCCTGGATGGTGATTGTTTCCGGCAGTTTGACCTCACGCGAGACTTTCTCGCGCGGCTCGCTCTTGCCCATTTGCGCGCGACGGATTTTCTCCTGGCGGCGCTTCATGGCAGCGATTGAGCGGGAGCGACCTTCGCCGTCGCCGGTCGCGTTTGACAAGGTCAGCTTGCCACGGCGGCGGTTGTCGTCGCGGCTTTTGTTGGGCTTGGACGTGTCATCGCGCGATGGGCGCTTGGCGGGTGTTGCACCACGTGTGTTGCGCTTGTCGTCGTTTTCGCGCGCTGGTGCAGCTGCGCCAGCGGTGCGGGCGCGTGGTGCCTCTGCGGACTTTGCCTTGGCTTCCTTGTCGGCAGCCTCCATAGCCGCCTTGCGCGCCTCTTCTTCCTCGCGCTTGGCTTTGTCCTCAGCGCGCTGGCGGTCTTCTTCCGCAAGGCGTGTGCGCTCGGCTTCTTGGCGGGCGCGATCTTCGCCTTCGCGTGCTTTTGCGTCCTCTAGAGCGCGGCGGCGTGCTTCAAGCTCGCCTGCCGACAGATTGCGCAATGACGCTTCGCCCGCCGTCGGCGTGGGCGGCGGGGCCTTGGTGCCACCTGCGGGAGCCGCGGGCGGATTGGCGCGTGGCTTCAGGCCACCGGCAAGCGAGCTCGGCTGCTTTTCGCCGGGCTTGGTGAACTTGCGTTTGCGCGTCTCGACGACAACGGTGTTCGTGCGACCGCCACCCATCTTCTGCCGGACGGTCTTGTCGCCGCCGCGGGAGAAGGAAATCGTGCCGCGTCCACCTTTTTTGTCGTCTGTTGTTCTATCGCTCATAAAAATCCGTTTCCTGCACGGCGCCCTTATGGTGCCGGGTTATTCCAATCCATCGTCGCCGCGGTAACGCGCCAGCTGTTCGAGGCGCCGCACTGCGGATCGCCCTGCACCGCCGTCAAGCACGGCTGCATGTATTACATTTCCACCCGCGAATGCAAAACTCATTTGATCCGTCGTAAACAGGCGGAAACTCAAGGTCTCCGGTCCGCCAAGATGGACTGTGGCACGGCGTGCCTGATCTATCTTGCGCACTCCGTCTTCGGCCGCTTCCAACGCGTGAAGTGCGGCGAGCGTATGGCCTGCACGCACGGCCTTGTCGACCTGCATTGCGCCACTTGTTGCCTCACCAGCCTTTCGCGCCATCTGCACGGCCTGCAGCGCCACTTGCACCATCGTCCGGTCGACCATGTCGCCAAAATCGTCCGGCACGGTGACTGCCGTCTTTAAGGCACGGGCGAACAGTTTTTTCGCCACCGCCTTTTCGACATGAGCGCGATCGGCTGTCACCCAGCAACCGCGCCCGGGTAGTTTGTTTCGTATGTCGGGAACGACTTCACCCGTCGGGCTTGCCACAAAGCGCAGCAGGTCTTGGGCGTCGCCCGACGCACCGGTGACGATGCATTTGCGGTCATTCATGTCGTTGGCCGCCATGGCTCGTTCAAGCCCCGCGCCGCGAAACCCTATTCCTGCGCCTCCGCTGCCAGTTCTTCACCTTCAGCTTCTTCCTCTTGGTCGGCCATCAGGTCTTCTTCAGTGATCCAGCCGACGGCCAAACGCGCTGCTACGACCATCTCTTCGGCTTCCGCACGGGTCGTACCAAATGAAGTGAAAAGGCCATCAAATACTTTCGTCTCACCATCTTTGCGCTCACGCCATCCGACGAGATCGTCAACGGCACAGCCCGCAAAGTCGTCCATCGTTTTGATGCCATCTTCGCCGAGCGTCACCAGCATCGCTGTTGTGACACCGGGCACTTGGCGGATTTCATCGACTACGCCGAGCTCTTTGCGCTTGGCATCGTTTTCGGCCTCGATGCGATCCAGATAGTCGCGGGCACGGGCCTGGATCTCGCTGCCCATCTCCTCGCCAAAACCGTCGATGGACGCCACTTCTTCGGCGTCAACATAGGCCACTTCCTCGATTGCCGAGAAACCTTCCGATGCCAAAACCTGGCCGACCATTTCGTCCACATCGAGCGCTTCCATGAAGAGCTGCGAACGCTCGGCAAACTCTTTCTGGCGGCGCGCGCTTTCCTCGTCTTCGGTAAGGATATCGATGTCCCAGCCTGTCAGTTGTGATGCCAGCCGCACATTCTGGCCGCGTCGACCGATGGCCAGCGACAATTGATCGTCGGGCACGACAACTTCAATGCGCTCGGCGTCTTCATCCAGAACGACCTTTGCCACCTCAGCTGGCTGCAATGCGTTGACGATGAAGGACGCCGGATCAGGCTGCCACGGAATGATGTCGATTTTCTCGCCCTGCAATTCGCCCACGACTGCCTGAACACGCGAACCGCGCATACCCACACAGGCGCCAACCGGGTCGATGGCGGAGTCGTTGGAGATGACGGCAATCTTGGCGCGCGAACCCGGATCACGGGCCACCGATTTGATCTCGATGATGCCGTCATAGATTTCCGGCACTTCCATCTGGAAAAGTTTTGCCATGAATTGCGGGTGCGTGCGCGACAGGAAAATTTGCGGGCCACGCTGCTCGCGGCGCACATCATAAATATAGGCGCGCACGCGGTCGCCATAACGATAGGCTTCGCGCGGGATCAGCTCGTCGCGACGGATGATGCCTTCGCCGCGACCGAGGTCGACAATCGCATTGCCATATTCCATGCGTTTGACAGTGCCGTTGAGGATTTCGCCAACGCGGTCCTTGAACTCTTCAAACTGCTGATCGCGCTCGGCTTCGCGCACTTTTTGCACAATGACCTGTTTTGCCGATTGCGCAGCGATGCGGCCAAAATCGAGTGGCGGGAGCGGGTCTTCGAAAGTCGAGCCAATAACTGCTTCCGCATCGCGCAGCTTCCCATCGGCAATGGTCAATTCGGCGTCCGGGTTCTCGACCTCTTCAACAACCGTCATCACACGGCGCAGGCGGATTTCACCGGTTTTGGAGTTGATGTCGGCGCGGATGTCGGTTTCCTGACCAAAGCGCGATTTGGCTGCCTTCTGGATGGCGTCTGCCATGGCCTCGATCACGATCTCGCGGTCGATGAGCTTCTCACGCGCGACTGCATCGGCGATCTGGATCAGCTCAAGCTTGTTTGCACTTACAGCCATTGGTCTTGTCTCCTCGGTGAGCGTCGGCTCAGCATGTGGGTCAATCAATCAATCAGTCAGTCGGTTTCGTCCGGCACATCGGTGTCGAACTCATTGTCATTTTCAGGTTCAGCGTCGCCGCGCGCAGCACGCGCCGCCTTGTCAGCTTTCAACGAGGCGCGGATCAGATCGTCGGTCAGGATCAATCGGGCATCCGCAATCGCGTTGAACGGGATCGTGTGATCATTGTCCTCGCCCATGGCGGGCTGATCGCGAAAGAGCGTGATCGCTTCGGCCGTCACGTCGGTGATCGTGCCGCGGAAGCGTTTGCGCGCATTGACCATTACAGATGTTTCAAGCTTGCAGATATGACCGCGCCATTTGGCAAAGTCGGATTTGCGCACCAATGGACGGTCGATGCCCGGCGATGACATCTCAAGGTGGTAGGCCTTGTCGATGGGGTCTTCGACATCGAGCAGCGGCGAGATGGAACGGCTCATCTTCTCGCAATCTTCAACCGTCATCGTCCCGTCCTGACGCTCGGCCATGACCTGCAAGGTCAGCCCGTTCATGCCAGACAAGCGTACGCGCACAAGCCGATAACCTTCTGAATTCAGAAGCGGCTCGATGATGGTGGCGACCTTGGCGTCAACACCGGTCTCGGTGATGATGCGCGGTTCGTCGTCCGTGATGGGAGCGAGTTGCTCCAGTTCCATGATGGCCCTTCTCCAGAAACAAAAAAAGAGCGGGACCTTTCGGACCCACTCTCTGGATGAGAGATTGAATTATTGGCAGCGATATACGCCGCGGCGTTGCAAACCGCAAGAGGCCGCACGCGGGCATTTGCCGTCAAAGGCTCCTTAACCATATTCGTTCATACTTCGCCCAGGTGAGTTTGGTGTCTAGCGGTGGGGTTGCGTCATGGGTTTTGGAGTTTCTGCACGGTGCGCGGTGCGCGTACTTTCTGCAATCGTGATCACGGCGGCGGTATCCGCTTGCAGCACAACGCGTGAAGCGGACCCGCAAACACCGATATCGCCCTCGGGCTTCGCGGCGGGCCAAGCCAACTCGGAGACCTTGCGCGACACGGCTGATACAGCCAACCGCACCTCGCTTTCGGGGCGCACAATGCGTGTCGCGTCCATCGGTGACATCCGCCTGCGGTCGAAGGAAGTGATCCTGACATTTGATGACGGGCCAGTGCCCGGGCGCACGGACAAGATCCTCGATACGCTCGACCGATACGGCATCAAAGCGACGTTCCTGATGGTCGGCACCATGGTGCAAAACAACCCGGCGCTTGCCCGCCAAGTCTACCGTCGAGGGCATTCCATTGGCAGCCACACCTGGAGGCACGACAATCTTGCGCGCAAGGGTTTTGAAGCATCAGTTGCTGACATTCGCCGGGGCGAGGCTGCCCTGCGCCGCGCTGGCTTGCGAGACATCCCGTTCTTCCGCTTCCCCTATTTGGCAGACACGCAGGCGCTCAGACGGCATCTGGGCAATCGCGGTGTGATCGTTCTGGATACCGATATCGATAGCAAAGACTATCTGAAAACGTCTCCCGCCACGCTGGCAAACAGAACAATGGCCAAGGTGCGGGCGCGCGGCAAAGGCATCATCTTGATGCATGATCTGCAGCCGCGCACGGTCAAAGCACTGCCGTCGTTCCTCGCCATGCTGAAACGTGAAGGCTACAAGGTCGTCAATCTGCAACCCGCGCGTGGCAATCCCGCCTTTGCGGTCGCTGCGCGTTAGTCAGACCCGGCGGAACGTCAGATAACATGGCGTTCTGCCTTCGCGGATCGCCTTTGCTTCGTAGCGGGTGCGCACCCAGTGATCATACGGTGCTCGCCACGTGTTAGCGTCGGACACACGCCATTCGAAATCCGGGTGTGCCAAAACGTGCTGAAGCGTCCAGTTCACATATGTCTCGATGTCCGAGGCGAAGCGAAACGCAGACCCCGGCTTCATGACACGCGCGAGACGATTAAGGTTTTTGCCGGTGACAAACCGGCGCTTCCAGTGCCGGGGCTTTGGCCACGGATCGGGGTACAAAAGATCGATGCCATCGAGGGATGCGTCCGGCAACCAGTCCAGCAACTGCGTGGCGTCATCATCATAGAGCCGGATGTTGCGGGCATCGACGTCTTCCATCGCGGCCGCCATCTTGGCCATGGAGTTGACGAAGGGCTCGACGCCGATGAAGCCGGTGTCGGGCCGCCTCAATGCATGCGCCAAAAGATGCTCACCTCCGCCGAAGCCGATTTCCAGATGCACGTTTGCAGGCGCAGGTGAAAAAATGTCGTCGAGCGACGATGGCGCTGGCCCTTCGATGTCGACAAACAGCTGTTCGCGTGCACGCGCCAAAGCATCGGCTTGCGCGGGCTTAAGCGTCTTGCCGCGGCGGCGACCCCAAAACGCTTCTGTTGCGCGCGTTGGCCGTTCCGCGTTCATGGCGCGCAAGTCATCGCGATATCAGGCGGCAGCCTTGATGGCGGCTTTCAGGGGTTTGACCAGATCGGTCTTTTCCCAAGAGAACGAACCATCGCGACCGGCTTTGCGGCCAAAATGACCATAGGCTGCAGTCTTGGCGTAGATTGGTTTGTTGAGGTCCAGATGGCGGCGAATGCCGCTCGGTGACAGGTCAACGGTTTCACGAATGGCTTGCTCAATGACCGTCTCATGCACCTCGCCTGTGCCGTGCGTGTCGACATAGATCGACAGCGGCTGAGCCACGCCAATCGCATAGGAGAGTTGGATGGTGCAGCGTTTTGCAAGCTTTGCAGCAACAACGTTCTTGGCAAGATAGCGAGACATATAGGCGGCCGAGCGGTCAACCTTGGTAGTGTCCTTGCCGGAAAAAGCGCCGCCACCATGGGGCGATGCACCGCCATAGGTGTCGACAATGATCTTGCGGCCCGTCAGGCCCGCATCGCCGTCCGGCCCACCGATGACGAACTTGCCGGTCGGGTTGATGTACCAGTTGCAATCATCGGCAATCGCAAGGCCGTTCAACGCTTCGCGAATGTAAGGTTCGACGACTTGGCGCACCTTTGCGGAATCCCAGCTGTCATCGAGGTGCTGGGTGGACAAGACGATGCTCGTCGCTTCGCTTGGCACACCATCCACATACTTCACCGTCACCTGAGACTTGGCGTCCGGGCCAAGCGCTGCAGCGTCCCCTTCGCCGGACTTTCGAGCGTGGGCGAGCAGTTCCAGAATTTTGTGCGAGTAAAAGATCGGCGCGGGCATCAATTCCGGCGTCTCGTCGCAAGCGTAGCCGAACATGATGCCTTGGTCGCCAGCACCCTCTTCGCCCTGACTGTCGGCGGCGTTGTCAACGCCCTGCGCGATGTCAGCAGATTGGGCGTGCAGCAACACGTCGACCTTGCAGGTCTTCCAGTGGAAACCGTCCTGCTCATAGCCGATGTCACGGATCGCGCGGCGCGCAGCGGAACGGAAACGGCCCGGCGCGATGACCGGATGCCCGGCTGCATCTTGGATGACACTGCCTGACTTGTCCTTCTTGAAGAAAACCTCGGGCACCCGCACTTCGCCAGCGATAACCACACGGTTCGTCGTCGTCAGGGTCTCACATGCAACACGCACATTCCACAGCGCTTCGTCACCGTGCTTGCGCGCTTCCTTGTAGATCATGTCCACGATCTCGTCGGAGATGCGATCGCATACCTTGTCCGGGTGGCCCTCGGAGACGGATTCGCTGGTGAAAGTGTAGTTTTGGCGTGCCATGTCGTGATTTGCCTGTCGGTGCGCGGGATGCGTTTCGACAGGCCGATACGGTGAACTCACGCCGTCGTCAAGGAAAGCGGGCATCATACAAACATATAAATATGTATTGATATGTCCGAATCAGGACGCTGGCTCTTCGTCCTCATCGGCGAGCGATTTGACGAGATCGATGATCTTGCGACGGACCTTGGGATCGGAAATT
This sequence comes from Pseudomonadota bacterium, assembly GCA_038525365.1. Lineage (GTDB taxonomy): Bacteria > Pseudomonadota > Alphaproteobacteria > Rhizobiales > Rhizobiaceae > JBCBDX01. The sequence goes on from JBCBHR010000022.1 coordinate 8,746, forward strand.
TTCACGAAGGCGCGGTTGAGTTGAAGGCCTTCGGAGCTGGACAGGAAGTTGACCACGTAGGTGGAACTGTTTTCCGCCAATTGGCCACCTTCAGACACCCGGTCACCGGGTGCATCCTCAAAGAAGAAGGAGACCGGAACATTCAGGATCGCGGCGATGTTTTGGAGGCGGCTGGCGCCAACGCGGTTGGTGCCCTTCTCGTATTTTTGCACCTGCTGAAACGTGATGCCGAGCGCCTCACCGAGCTTTTCCTGGCTCATGCCAAGCATCGTGCGGCGCAACCGGATACGGCTGCCAACGTGCACATCGATCGGATTCGGAAGTTTCTTTTCGGTCGCCATAAACCTCGGCCCAAATTTGGATACGCAAAATGTGGACCAGAGGCACCATCACCACAATGGCGACTCACCCCGGTCTCTATGCACGTGAACGCCGACAGGTGTCAACAAATGCAGGCGGATTCAGCGGCGGCGGCGCCAGAGAATCACAGATGTCAGTGTGATAATGGACAAAATTACGTTTAACAACCAATAGTTGAAATTTGCATCCAGCACTGCAACCATCTGAGCCTTCGCCAACGGCACTTCGACATCTGCCGCGCCGCGCTCACCGAAGGAAATCCATGCCTCGGCGCGGCCATAGGGATCGAACACACCAGATAACCCCGTGTTCGCCAAGCGTATCAGCGGAATACCCGCCTCAACCGCACGCAGGCGCGATTGATGCATGTGCTGGTAGGGTCCCGGCGTGTTGCCAAACCAGCCGTCATTGGTGACATTCAAAATGATGTCACCGGGCACAAGCTGCGCCGGAAAGATCGCCTCGTAGCAAACCAGCGGCACAATATTTATGTCATCAAGTGTCAGCACGGATCGCGTGGCCGCACTGGAGTAACCACGGTCGGCGGCGGCGATTGCGTCGAGACCCAGTTGCCGAAAGACGTCTGACAACGGCAGGAACTCGCCAAAGGGAACCAGTCTGACCTTGTCTGCCGCTCCGGTTATGATGCCCGCATCGCTGACGGCCAGCACGGAATTGTAGAACCGCGATCCCTGCCGTGTGTCGCTCGATGTCAGTTCTTCGCGCACCGCGCCGGTCAAAAGCACCTGACCGTCGGCAAGTGTGTCCCCGATGGCAGCCAAGGCGGCCGGTTGGCGGGTCAGGATGTAGGGCACAGCGGTTTCAGGCCAAATGACCCATGAGGGTTGGCCAATACTGCCATCCTCAGGTGGCAAAGCGCTGAGCGCCAGGAGGTCATCGAACGTTGCAGCTGGATCTTCGCGGGCCACCTTTTGGGACTGATCGAGATTGGGTTGAACGAGCCTCACACTTATGGATCGGGTCTCGGCATCAAGCGCTGGGTCCGGGGCCATGGCGAGCCGGTAGAGGCCGAAGCCGCCATGCGAGCCTCCGAGTAGTATCACCAGAAGTGCCCCGATCACGCGGCTCCGCCGCCCTGCAATCGCGGCGGCGGGTAGGCTGAACAGAAGCACGCCCAGCGCGCTCACACCAAACAGGCCGAAAAGGACGACCGACTGCATGAGCACCGGCACCGGCATGGCCGCGTAGCCGATTGCGTTCCATGGAAATCCGGTCAGCACAAAACTGCGCAGCCATTCCGCAAGGCCGAAGAACAGCGCGAGCGAAAACAGGCGACCCATACTGTCGGGCCAGAAGACACGCGCAAACGCAGTCGCCAAACCGTAAAAGACGGCCAGCACCGCCGGCAGGCCAAACACCGCGACCGGGATGAACCACGCAAATTCAGGTGCCTCCACCAGCAGCGCATTCGACAGCCACCAAAGACCCGCGATGAAATAGCCCCAGCCAAAAAGCCAGCCCGTTGCAAACGCTTGACGCACCGTGCTCAGCCGTTTGTCAGGATCTGCGGTGATGCCATCGAGCACAAAGACCAGAATCGGGAACGTGACGAAACACACGATGAAGGCATGGAAAGGCGCTTGCGCGAGGCTGGTAACAGCACCGGCAGCAAAGCACAGCAGCACGCGCGGCCAGCCGCGCAGCATGATGATCCGTTGCGAGATTTGTCGCATGGGCCCAGGCGAATCGGTTTCAGGCTAAGGCATACCCGCTTTGGCGGCAGGCTGCGACCGTTGATCGTGGTCGTGCGGCGTCAGGTCTGGGGCGGCGTGTCGCCATGTGTGCGCCGTGTCACCGGCGCCGGACCAACGCGTTTGACACCATGCTTTATTCGTAACAAACGCACGCGGCGAATACGACGTGGGTCCGCATCGGTGACTTCCATTTCAAAACCGCCAAAGGCTGGCACAATTTCACCGCGTACGGGCACACGACCCAGAAGTGAAAAGATCAGGCCGCCAAGCGTGTCCACTTCGTCCTCACGGACCATCGCAGCCTCGACAAACGCATCGCCGAGGAAGGGGCGCAGTTCTTCCAGTTCCGCGCGCGCATCGGCCACGAACCGGTCGCCCACATCGTCCAGCTTTCGGATCAAAAGATCGGTATCGTCGTCGTGTTCGTCTTCTATGTCGCCGACAACCATCTCGACGATGTCTTCCAAGGACACCAAGCCGTCGGTCCCGCCATATTCGTCGATAACGAGCGCCATCTGAATGCGTTGGGCTTGCATACGCGCCATCAGGTCAGAAGCCAACATGGATGGCGGCACGAAGAGCACCGGGCGCATGAGTTTCAAATCAGCGATGGTCTTGGCAAAGTTGATGCGCGTGAAATCGAGCTTGTCGGGTGGGGACCCATTGGCTTTGTCTGCGCCATTGGCGTTTCGGGTTACCGGGCCCGGCGCTGAGCCTGTGCCATTGGTGTCTGCCTTGCGGCGGCGGCGCTTCTTGGCACCACTGCGCGTCAGATAGCCCATCACGTCACGGATATGCACCATGCCGCGCGGGTCATCGAGCGTGTCGCAATAGACCGGCATCCGGCTGTGACCGGATTGCTCAAAGAGCTTGAGCACTTCTTCCAGCGTCGTTGTGTGGTCAACGGCTTCGATATCGGCACGCGGGATCATCACATCGGCAACGCGCACTTCGCGCAGCCGCAGGATGTTGGCGAGCATCGCGCGCTCTTCATCGGAGATAGTTTGGTCGTGCACGCTGATGTCAGCCAGCGCGTCCTGCAGGTTCTCGCGCACCGAAACATTCGCTGTGGGGCGAAACAGATACATCAAACGGGCGCCGCCAGCCAAGTTTTTTCCAACGTTTGAT